>DNXT01000030.1 GCA_003505795.1 Lysobacteraceae bacterium
TACACGACGCTCTTCCGATCTGGCCGCGGCCATGGCCGCGGCTCGAACAGCGCGCCGGAGTAGCGGTAGCGGGTGCCGGCGTCGCCGATCCAGCAGCTCAGTCGCGGCGAGGCCACCTCGCACCCGAACAGGCGGATATGGTGGACTTCCCACGGCACCTGCGCGAGCAGCACGCCCAGCAGCGCATCGGCCTCGGCGGCGGGCAGCCAGCCCGGATGAACGGTGATGTCGGCACCGGGAAGATCCAGTCGCATGCGCGAACGCTAGCACGGCGCCCGGCGTCCTCCGCGGGGCGTATTCCATACGGAGCCGTCCGGAATTTGCCCGCCCTCGTACAAACCCTGAAAATAGGCCCCAGCCATCGAGCCAACGGGAGTGGAGCAATGTCGGTAGCGGGAGACGGCGCGGTCGCGTCCGAAGCAATGGAACGGGACGTGATGGAGTACGACGTCGTCGCCGTCGGGGCCGGCCCGTCCGGGCTCGCGTTCGCCATCCGGCTCAAGCAGCTCGCCCCGGAACTCTCGGTCTGCGTGATCGAGAAGGCCAGCACCATCGGCGCGCAGATCCTGTCCGGGGCGGTGATCGAGCCCGAGCCGCTGGACGCGCTGCTGCCGGGCTGGCGCGACAACCCGCCGCCGATCTGCGTCCCCGCCGGCGAGGACGAGTTCTGGTACTTCAGCAAGGACGGCGGCCGCAGGTTCCCGGTCGTGCCGCCGGGCATGCGCAACCACGGCAACTTCATCGTCAGCCTGGGCGCGATGTGCGCCTGGCTGGCGCCGCAGGCCGAGGCGCTGGGCGTGGAGATCTACCCCGGCTTCGCCGCCGCCGAGACCCTGCACGACGACGCCGGCAAGGTGATCGGCGTGCGCATCGGCGACATGGGCGTGGCCAAGGACGGATCGCACAAGCCCGGCTTCACCGCCGGCATCGACATCCACGCCAAGGTCACGGTGCTGGCCGAGGGCGCGCGCGGCCACCTCACCAAGCGCCTGGTCAAGCGCTTCGGGCTCGACGCCGACAGCGATCCGCAGAGCTACTCGATCGGCATCAAGGAGCTGTGGCAGGTGCCGGAAGGCCGCGTCACCCCCGGCAAGATCGTGCACACCCTGGGCTGGCCGGCCGACAGCAAGACCTACGGCGGCAGCTTCCTGTACCACCTGGAGAACAACCAGATCGCGCTGGGCTACGTCAGCGGCCTGGACTACCACGACCCGGAATACAAGCCGTGGGAGGCCTTCCAGCAATGGAAGAACCACCCGCTGATCAAGCCGCTGCTGGAAGGCGGCAACATCCTGTCGGCCGGCGCGCGCGCGATCGTCACCGGCGGCTGGCAGTCGCTGCCGAAGGTCGAGATGCCGGGCGCCTTGCTGATCGGCGACACTGCCGGCCTGCTCAACGTGCCCAAGATCAAGGGCACCCACCAGGCGATCCGCAGCGGCATGCTCGCCGCCGAGCACCTGGCCGCCTCGCAGCTGGCGCCGGAAGGCTTCGACGCCAGACTGCGCGGCTCGGAGGTGATGGGCGAGCTCAGGCAGGTGCGCAACATCAAGCCGGGCTTCAAGCGCGGCCTGTGGTTCGGCATGGCCAACGCCGCCTGGGAAACCGCGCTCAACGGCGCCTCGCCGTGGACGCTGGCGATCACGCCCGACTGGTCGTCGCTGGACAAGGTCGGCGAGAAGCCCGAGCCCCGGCGCGACTACGTGCAGCGCCAGCTCGCTCCGCGCGACCGCCTGCAGGCGGTGTACTTCGCCGCCACCGAACACGACGAGGACCAGCCGGTGCACCTGCGCGTGCACGACACCTCGGTGTGCGTGACCCGCTGCGCCGCCGAGTACGACAACCCGTGCACCCGCTTCTGCCCGGCCAGCGTCTACGAGATCGTCGCCGACCCCGCCGCCGAGCACGGCAAGCGCCTGCAGATCAACGCCGCCAACTGCGTGCACTGCAAGACCTGCGACATCAAGGACCCCTACCAGATCATCGACTGGGTCACGCCGGAGGGTGGTTCGGGGCCGAACTACCAGAACCTGTGATCCCCGAACGCGGCGGCAAGCACCCACGATGACCCGACGCCCTGGCCGGCTGGTTTCGGCAGCAAGACGCGCCGTCGAACGCCATGGCGGAGGACTGGCAGGCGTCGTCGCGGTGATGCGGCGATCGCTGAAGGTGGTGCGCGCGCTGGGCCTGCGCGGCTTCCTGCAACGGGTCCGCCGGGCCGGGCAGGTCGTTGCATCGGCCCCGCCGCCGGATGCGCATCGTTTCCCGCCGCCGGTACCGGTGCAGGCATTGGCGCTGAAGGTCGGGGTGATGGCGCATGTGTTCTATGCGGACCTGATCGACGAGTTCGCGGCCGCGCTCGAGAACATGCCGGCGCCCTACGCGCTGCTTGTCTCGGTAATGGATCCGGCCGCGCGCGAACAGGCGCTGGCACGCTTTTCCCGGCTGCCGCGCCTGCATCGGCTCGAGGTCAGGATCGTGCCGAACCGCGGCCGCGACATCGCCCCGCTGCTGGTGACCTTCCACGACGAGGTCATGGCGCTGGATGTGGTCGCGCACATCCACACCAAGAAATCGCTCTACACCGGCAGCGAACAGGGCCAATGGCGGCGCTACCTGCTGGCCTCGCTGCTGGGGGACAGCGCGCGCATCGCCTGGCAGCTCGGCATGTTCCAGGCCGAACCGCGCCTGGGCATGATCTACCCGGAAAGCTACGAGGGCGTGCCGCTGTGGGCGCACACCTGGCTCAGCAACGTCGAAGCCTGCCGCGAGCTGGGACAACGGCTGGGGATCGGCATCGACGCGTCCGCCTACATCGACTTTCCCGCCGGCTCGATGTTCTGGGCGCGCACGGAGGCGTTGCGCCCCCTGTACGACCTGCGCCTGCAACTGAGCGATTTCCCCGAAGAGCGCGGACAGACCGATGGAACCCTGCACCATGCGATGGAACGCATGTTCGTGGCGGTGGTCCGCCAGCAAGGCCGGCTGATCGGCGTTCTTCCGGCCAGCGGCGAGCTGTCGCTCGGCAGCGAGGGTTCGCGCAACTGGGAGCGGACCCTCGAAACGCCGCTCGCGACCCGCCTGACCCTGTCCTCGCTCGAGGCCCGTCTGGTCTCGCTGGACGTCTTCGACACGCTGGTGACGCGCCCCTTCCTGACCCCTGCCGGCGCACGCGCCTATCTGGCCCACCTGGCGCTGATCCGGCATGGCGTCGAGGACTTCGCGTCGCTGCGCGAGCGTGCCGAGGCGAAGGCGCGCTCCCAGGCCGGCAGGGATGTCGACCTCGCGGCCATCTACCGCGCCATGGCCACGCTGGAAGGGGCCGGCCCGCTTCCCCTGGAAGCGCTGGAATCCCTCGAACTGGAACTGGAAGCGCGCCTGCTGCGCCCGCGCCGCGGCGTGGTGGAGGCCGTCGCGGCACTGGCCGACCGCGGCAAGCGCCTGGTCGCGCTGTCGGACATGTACCTGGACGCGGACGCGTTGCGGCGGGTCCTCCCTGCACCGGTGAGCCGGCTTCCCCAGGCCTGGTACGTATCCTGCGAAACCGGCTGGCGCAAGGACGACGGCAGCGCCTGGCAACGGCTTCCTGCCCACGAGGACGTGGTGCCGGCGCAGTGGTTGCACGTCGGCGACAACGAACAGGCCGACATCCAGCAACCGCAGATGCACGGCCTGCTGACCCCGGTCCACGTGCTGCGTCCGGCCGCGCTGCTGGAGGTGATTCCGGCGCTGCGCCCGCTGCGCCCACGGGCGGCGACCGGATGGCACGACCAGCTCCTGCTCGGCCTGCTCTGCAACCATTTCGCGGATATCGTCGATCTGCAGCCGCAGACGATGCTGCCGTCGCCGGAACTGTCGCCCCCTTCGTTCGGCTACGTGGTTCTCGGTCCGCTGGTTCTCGACTATGTGGCCTGGCTGACCCGCGTCGCCCGCGAGCACGAGGTGCCGAACCTGCTTTTCCTCAGCCGGGAAGGGCATCTGCTAGAGCAGGTCTTCCAGAGACTGCGCGAGGCCTGTCCCTCGCTGGCCGGGCTGCGGGGCAGATACCTGCTGGCATCGCGTCGCGGCACCGGCACGCCGGCGCTGCATGGCGTGGCGGACCTGAACGCGGTTCTCGACAACACCTATACCGGCTCGCTGCGCGGGCTCCTGGAAGCGCGGCTCGGCGATGCCGTCGCCGAGGCGGCCGAGGGCATCCTCGGGTCCAGCGCGATGCAGCGCGACATCTACCTGCCCGAGATGCGCGAGGACGTGGTGGACATGATCGCTCCCGCCGCCGATGCCCTGCTGCGGATCGCCCGCCGCGAACGCGAAGCCTATCTGCGCTACTGGCAGGCCAGCGTCGGCGAACAGGCCGCGATGGTCGCGGATATCGGCTACTCCGGCAGCATCCAGGTCAACCTGTCGCGGGTCGTCGGCGCACCGCTGGGCGGAGGCTATTTCGCCCTGAACGAACGCGCCGCCAAGGTGGACGGCCACGGCTGGGCCCAAGCCCGTTATCACGACGCACGCTCGGACGCCGGGCAGGCTCCATCGATCATCCTCCAGCACGACCTGCTGCTGGAAAGCGTACTCACCGCGCCGAGCCCGCAGTTCTCGCATTTCGTTCTCGACAACGGCCGGCCGGTGCCGGTCTACGGCGACGCCGAGCTGGATGCCGCGCAGTGGACGACCGTCGAGCGGATACACCGCGGCGCGCTCGACTTCGTCGAGGACGCATGCGCGGTCGCCCTGGCCGAGAGCGACCGCCTGGGTTTCGACCGCGACCTGCTGCTGCAGCCGCTGCAATGCATCGGCTCGGGGCGCTGGCGCGCCCCCTGGTTGAGCACGCTATCGGTCAGCGACGCGTTCACCGGACGCGGCAAGGTGGCGATGTCCTGACCGGGGCCGCGGGCCGCGGCCAACGCTCATTCGGACGCGCCGCTGAAACGGACCCCGGTCTTGGCACGGAGCTCGGCGGGGTCCACCCCGTCGGCGACCTCGACCAGCACCAGGCCTTCGGCGGTGACGTCGAACACCGCCAGGTCGGTAATGATGCGGTCGACCACGCCGACCCCGGTGAGCGGCAGGTCGCATTCGGGCAGGATCTTGTGGCTGCCATCCTTGGCCACGTGCTCCATCAGCACGACCACGCGCTTGACCCCGGCGACCAGGTCCATCGCCCCGCCCATGCCCTTGACCATCTTGCCGGGCACCATCCAGTTGGCGATGTCGCCCTTGTCGGTGACCTGCATCGCACCGAGGATCGCCAGGTCGATGTGGCCGCCGCGGATCATCGCGAACGAATCGTGGCTGCCGAAGTAGCTCGCGCCGGCGCGCGCGGTCACGGTCTGCTTGCCGGCGTTGATGAGGTCGGCGTCGACCTCCTCCTCGGTCGGGAACGGGCCGATCCCGAGCAGGCCGTTCTCCGACTGCAGCCACACGTCCACGCCGTCGGGAATGTGGTTGGCGACCAGCGTCGGCAGGCCGATGCCGAGGTTGACGTAGGCACCGTCGGTGAGTTCGCGCGCCGCGCGCGCCGCCATCTCGTCACGTGTCCAGGCCATCACTTGCCTCCCGCGCGCACGGTGCGCTGCTCGATGCGTTTTTCGGGTTCCGGATTGACCACGATCCGGTCGACATAGATCCCGGGCAGGTGCACCTGGTCCGGGTCGATCGCGCCCACTTCCACCACCTGCTCGACCTCGGCGATGCAGACCTGGCCGGCCATCGCGCAGGCCGGGTTGAAGTTGCGCGCGGTCTTGCGGAACACCAGGTTGCCCGAGGCGTCGGCCTTCCATGCCTTGACCAGGGCGACATCGGCGCGCAGCGCGGTTTCCAGCACGTAGTGGCGGCCGTCGAATTCGCGGGTCTCCTTGCCCTCGGCCACCACCGTGCCGTAGCCGGTGGCGGTGTAGAACGCCGGGATCCCCGCGCCGCCGGCACGCAGGCGCTCGGCCAGGGTGCCCTGCGGGTTGAACTCCAGCTCCAGTTCGCCGGACAGGAACTGGCGCTCGAACTCCTTGTTCTCGCCCACGTAGGACGAGATCATCTTGCGGATCTGGCGGGTCTGCAGCAGCAGGCCCAGCCCGAAGCCGTCGACGCCGGCATTGTTGGAGATCACGGTGAGCCCGGTCGCGCCCGAGTCGCGCAGGGCCGCGATCAGCGCCTCCGGGATGCCGCACAGGCCGAACCCGCCCACCGCCAGGGTCTGGCCGTCGGCGACCACCCCGGCCAGCGCCGAGGCGGCATCGGGATGGAGCTTGCCGCTGCCGCCGGAATCGATTGACTTGCCCATCCACGCCCTCGCCCGTTGATGTGATGGAGCGCATTGTAGCGGCTGACTGTTTCCTGTCCTCGCGGCCGCGGAAACGGCCCCGGCCCACGTCCAATGAACAAACCAGCGGCTACACTCGGCGTTCCCCCATCCCTGGATTCCCCGCATGACGCTACCTGCCTTCAAGGCCTATGACATCCGCGGCCGCGTACCGGATGAACTGAACGAGGACTTGGCCCGCCGCATCGGCGTGGCGTTGGCAGGACAGCTGCAGGCGGGCCCGGTCGTGGTCGGGCACGACGTGCGCCTGACCAGCCAGGGCCTGCAGGATGCCCTGGCGCTCGGCCTGCGCAGCCAGGGGCGCGAGGTGCTGGACATCGGCCTGTGCGGCACCGAGGAGGTCTATTTCCAGACCGCCCACCTGAACGCCGCCGGCGGCGTCATGGTCACCGCCAGCCACAATCCGATGGACTACAACGGGATGAAGCTGGTCCGCGACCAGGCCCGCCCGATCAGCTCAGATACCGGCCTGCTCGCGATCGCCGATACCGTCGAGGCCGACAGCCAGCCAGCCGGCGCCCCGCAGGCGGCACAGATCGCCCGGACCGACAAGTCCGCCTACGTCGAGCACCTGCTCAGCTACGTCGACCGCAGCCGGCTCAAGCCGCTGAAGCTGGTGGTCAACGCCGGCAACGGCGGTGCCGGCGCGATCGTCGACCTGCTGGCGCCGCACCTGCCGCTGCAGTTCGTCCGCGTCTTCCACGAGCCGGACGGCAACTTCCCCAACGGCATCCCCAACCCGCTGCTTCCGGAGAACCGCGACGCCACCGCGCAGGCCGTGCGCGAGCACGGCGCCGACTTCGGCATCGCCTGGGACGGCGATTTCGACCGCTGCTTCTTCTTCGACGAGAACGGCCGCTTCATCGAGGGCTACTACCTGGTCGGCCTGCTGGCGCAGGCGATCCTGGCCAAGCACCCCGGCGGCAAGGTCATCCACGACCCGCGCCTGACCTGGAACACCGTGGAGATGGTGAAGGACGCCGGCGGCGAGCCGGTCCTGTGCAAGAGCGGCCACGCCTTCATCAAGGAGAAGATGCGCGGCGAGAACGCCGTGTACGGCGGCGAGATGAGCGCGCACCACTATTTCCGCGAGTTCGCCTACGCCGACTCGGGCATGATTCCCTGGCTGCTGATCGCCGAGCTGGTGTCCGCGTCGGGCCGTTCGCTGGCCGACCTGGTCGAGGCGCGCATGCAGAAGTTCCCCTGCAGCGGCGAGATCAACTTCAAGGTGAAGGACGCCAGGGCGGCGGTCGCGAAGGTTCTGGAGCGCTATGCCGGCGACGCGCCCGAGCTCGACCACACCGACGGTGTCAGCGCCGAGTTCGCGCAGTGGCGCTTCAACCTGCGCAGTTCCAACACCGAGCCGCTGCTGCGGCTGAACGTGGAAACCCGCGGCGACGCGAATCTGCTGCGCGAGCGCACGGACGAGATCTCCGCGATTCTGCAGCATTCCTGATCCCTCCCTCCCGACGTGACCAATGGAGTTCCCCCGCCCATGACCGACGTCCTTCCCATCATCCTCTCCGGCGGTTCGGGCACGCGCCTGTGGCCGCTGTCGCGAGAGGCCTATCCGAAGCAGTTCCTTCCGCTGGTCGGCGAGCTGAGCATGCTGCAGGCCACCTGGAAACGGGTCGCGCCGATCGCCGGCAAGGGCCCGATCGTCGTCGCCAACCAGGAGCACCGCTTCATCGCGGCCGAGCAGCTGCACGAGGCCGGCACGGTGCCGACCGCCATCCTGCTCGAGCCGATCGGCCGCAACACCGCCCCGGCGATCGCGGTGGCGGCGCTGGAGGCCACGCGCGACGGCGGCGACCCGCTGCTGCTGGTGCTGCCTTCGGACCACATCATCCAGGACGAGGCCGCCTTCCAGGCCGCGGTCGCCGTCGCCAGCGAGGCCGCGCGCGGCGGCCGCCTGGTGACCTTCGGCATCACTCCGACCGCGCCGGAAACCGGCTACGGCTACATCAAGTCTTCCGGTGCCGGCCCGGTCCGCGACGTGGACAGCTTCGTGGAGAAACCCGACCTCGCCACTGCCCAGCAATACGTCGCCTCCGGTGCGTATTTCTGGAACAGCGGCATGTTCCTGTTCCGCGCCTCGCGCTACCTGCAGGAACTGGAACGCCTGCAGCCGCAGATCGCCGCGGCCTGCCGCCTGGCGTGGGAGAAGGCCAAGCGCGATTCGGACTTCATCCGCCTGGACGGCGATGCGTTCGCGGCCAGCCCCTCGGATTCGATCGACTACGCGGTGATGGAAAAGACCGCCGATGCCGCGGTGGTGCCGCTGGATGCCGGCTGGAACGATGTCGGTTCGTGGTCGGCGCTGCTGCAGGTTTCGCAGCAGGACGCCAACGGCAACGCGCACCACGGCGACGTCATCGAGATCGATTGCAAGAACACCTATGCCTACGGCAGTCGCCTGATCGCGATGGTCGGGCTGGAGGACGTGGTCGTGGTCGAGACCGACGATGCGGTGCTCGTCGGCAAGCGCGACCGCGTGCAGGAGGTCAAGGACGTGGTCGCCCGGATCAAGGCTGGCGGCCGCTCCGAGGCCACCTGGCACCGCAAGGTGTATCGTCCCTGGGGCGCCTACGACTCGATCGACAACGGCCAGCGCCACCAGGTCAAGCGCATCACGGTCAAGCCAGGCGGCGTACTGAGCCTGCAGATGCACCACCACCGCGCCGAGCACTGGATCGTGGTCAGCGGCACCGCCGAGGTGACCCGCGGCGACGAGGTGCTGCTGCTCACCGAGAACCAGAGCACCTACATCCCGCTCGGCGTCACCCACCGCCTGCGCAATCCGGGCAAGCTGCCGCTGGAGCTGATCGAGGTGCAGTCCGGCAGCTATCTCGGCGAGGACGACATCGTCCGCTTCGAGGATACCTACGGCCGCGCGTGAAGCCGGCCTGGAGCAGAAACGGCGGCGGCCTCGGCCGCCGTTTCCTTGTCCACAGGCATGGGAAACCGTACCTGTAGGAGCAGGTTTTTCCTCGTACCTTGTGGGAGGGCTTCAGCCCCGACGGGCTTTCCCGGTAAAGTCCCGTCGCGACTGAAGTCGCTCCCACGACAGCACATTGCCGGCCCGCGACCTACCGCGCCAGCTCGTCGAGCACCCGCGCAACGCCCGCCTGCCAGTCCGGCAGCGCCACGCCGAAGGTTTCTTCCAGCGAGCGGGTATCCAGGCACGAGTAGGCCGGTCGCCGCGCCGGCGTCGGATAATCCGCGGTGGCGATCGGCACCACCTTCGGCACGCGGGCGATCAGCCCCCGCGACGCGGCCTGGGCGAAGATCTCCTCGGCGAAACCGTGCCAGCTGGTGCTGCCGCCGGCGGTCAGGTGCCAGATGCCCGAAGCCTGCGGCTGCGCGGCCAGCGCCCGTGCCGTCACGTCGGCGATCAGCGCCGCCGGCGTCGGCGTACCGACCTGGTCGGCGACCACGCGCAGTTCCTCGCGCTCGGCGCCGACGCGCAGCATGGTGCGCAGGAAGTTGTGGCCATGCGAGGCGTAGACCCAGGCGGTGCGGAAGATCAGGTGGCGGCCCCCGGCAGCCTGGATCGCCTGCTCGCCGGCCAGCTTGCTCTCGCCATAGACGCCCAGCGGCGCGGTCGCGTCCTCGGGCCGGTAGGGCCGCGTGCCCTGCCCGTCGAACACGTAGTCGGTGGAGTAGTGCACCATCGGCACGCCGTGCTCGGCGCACCAGCCCGCGATCACGCCGGGCGCCTCGGCATTGGCGCGGAACGCGGCCGCGCGGTCGGCCTCGGCCTTGTCCACCGCGGTATAGGCGGCGGCATTGACCACCTGCGCGGGGCGCTGGGCGTCGAGCAGCGCCCGCAACGTGTCGGGACGGTCGAAGTCGGCCTGCAGGCACGTGCCGCCGTCGGGCAGCCCGCCGCTACGGGTGGTCGCCACGACCTCGCTGCCCGCCAGGGCACGCCGAAGTTCCTGGCCGACCTGGCCATTGCCGCCGAATACCAGCACCTTCATGGCATGTAGACCGGCAGCCTGTCCTCGGCGATCTGGTCGAGGAACGGCGCATTCGCATCCTTCGCCGAAAGCACCGGATCGGAAACCGGCCAGTCCACCGCGATCGCCGCGTCGTTCCAGCGCACGCCGGCGTCGGCCTCCTTCACGTAGACGTCGGTGCACAGGTAATTGAACACCGCATGCTCGGACAGCACCGCGAAGCCATGCGCGAAACCTTCGGGGATCCAGAACTGGCGCCGGTTCTCCGCGCTCAACACCACCGCCTCCCAGCGGCCGAAGGTGGGCGAGCCGCGGCGGATGTCCACCGCCACGTCGTACACCTCGCCCTGCAGCACGCTGACGAGCTTGCCCTGCGGTCGCGGCCACTGGTAATGCAGGCCCCGCAGCACGCCCTTCACCGAGGTCGAGACGTTGCTCTGCACGAACCTGGTCGGCAACCCGTGCTGGCCGAAGCGCTCGGCATTCCAGGTCTCGAAGAACACGCCGCGTTCGTCGCCGAACACCGCCGGCTCGATCACGACGCAGCCGGGAAGCGAAGTTTCGATGATCTTCAACGCACTACTCCCCGCTTTGCCAGGTCATGCAGATACTTGCCGTAATCGTTCTTGAGCAGCGGCGCGGCCAGCCTTTCGAGCTGGGCCGCATCGATCCAGTCCTGAGCGAACGCGATTTCTTCCGGGCAGCAGACCTGCAGCCCCTGGCGCCGCTGGATGGTCTCGATGAAGTTGGCCGCTTCGTGCATCGACTGGTGGGTACCGGTATCAAGCCAGGCGTAACCACGACCGAGCGGCTCCAGATGCAGTTTGCCCGCCTCCAGGTAACAGCGATTCAGATCGGTGATCTCGAGTTCGCCGCGCGGCGAAGGTTTCAGTGCAGCCGCGTAGTCGGATGCCTCGCCATCATAGAAGTACAGGCCGGTGACGGCATAGTTGGAGCGCGGCTGGGCCGGCTTTTCCTCGATAGCGACCACACGCCCATCGGCATCGAATTCGGCCACGCCATAGCGCTCGGGGTCGTTGACCCAGTACCCGAACACGGTCGCTCCGTCCTGGCGCGCATCCGCGCGCATGAGCGTGTCGGTCAGGCCGTGGCCATGGAAGATGTTGTCGCCCAGCACCAAACAGCTGGGTTTGCCTCCAACGAAATCCCGGCCGATCAGGTAGGCCTGGGCCAGACCGTCGGGGCTTGGCTGCACGGCATACTGGATGTCCATGCCCCATTGCGAACCATCGCCGAGCAGCGCCTGGAACAGCGCCTGCTCGTGCGGGGTGTTGATGATCAGCACCTCACGGATGCCCGCCAGCATCAGCACGCTGAGCGGGTAGTAGATCATCGGCTTGTCGTACACCGGCAGCAGCTGCTTGCTGACGCCCTTGGTGATCGGGTACAGCCGCGTGCCGCTGCCGCCGGCCAGGATGATGCCTTTGCGTTGGGTCATGCCAAGCGCTCCCTGCTGTTGGCCGTCGCGCTTCATGCGGCGGTTCCGATGCGCTGCAGACGGTAGCTCCCATCGAGCACGCCATCGACCCAATCCTGGTTGTCCAGGTACCAGTCGACGGTGAAGGCGATGCCCTGCTCGAAGGTATGCCTGGGCTCCCAGCCCAACTGGTCCTTCAGCTTGGACGCGTCGATCGCATAGCGGCGGTCGTGGCCGGGGCGATCGGCCACGTAGGTGATCTGGCTGCTGCGCGGCTGCCCATCCTGGCGCGGGCGCCGGGCATCGAGCAGGGCGCAGATCGCCTGCACGACCTCGATGTTCTGCCGCTCGGAATTGCCGCCGACGTTGTAGGTCTCGCCGACCTGCCCCTTCGCGAGCACGGTACGGATCGCCTCGCAGTGGTCGCTGACGAACAGCCAGTCGCGCACCTGCCTGCCGTCGCCGTATACCGGCAGCGGCTCGCCGGCCAGCGCCTTGGCGATCACCAGCGGGATCAGTTTCTCGGGGAAGTGGTACGGCCCGTAATTGTTCGAGCAGTTGGTGGTCAGCACCGGCAGCCCGTAGGTATGGTGGAACGCGCGCACCAGATGATCGGACGCCGCCTTCGATGCCGAGTACGGCGAATTCGGGGCGTATGGAGTGGTCTCGGTGAACTTCCCGGTTTCGCCCAGCGTGCCGTAGACCTCGTCGGTGGAGACGTGCAGGAAACGGAACGCCTCGCGACGCTCGCCCGGCAATCCTTTCCAGTGGTCGCGGACCGCCTCGAGCAGGCCGAGCGTGCCGACCACGTTGGTCTGGATGAAGGCGCCGGGGCCGTCGATCGAACGGTCGACATGGCTCTCGGCGGCGAAGTTGATCACCGCATCGGGTTGATGCACCCGCAGCAGTTCCGCCACCAGGCCGCTGTCGCCGATGTCGCCCTGCACGAACACATGGCCGGCATTTCCCTGCAGTGAGGAAAGCGTATTCAGGTTTCCAGCGTAGGTAAGCGCGTCAAGATTGACGATCTTGTTGCCCCGGGCCACGGCCTCGAGCACGAAATTTCCGCCGATGAAGCCGGCTCCGCCGGTCACGAGCCAAGTAGCCACCACATATCTCCTTAAGGGCGCAAGCGCCTAAATGCTGAAAACCTGCCAAGAATAGCGTCTCCGGCGTTGCTTTTGGACCACAGGGAGACGCCCCCGTATGGCGTGACGACAGAACCATACGTAATCGCATGGATGGTCCCAGCCAGTTAGAATCGGCCCCACTGCCCCGCGCCGGCCGCCGCGGCCGGGCCTTTCCGCAACAAGCTGAAGGATGTTCCCAACGATGAAAATCCTCGTCGCCTACAAGCGCGTGGTGGACTACAACGTCCGCATTCAGGTCAAGCCGGACGGCTCCGGCGTGGTCACCGACGGCGTCAAGCTGTCGCCGAACCCGTTCGACGAAATCGCCCTCGAAGAGGCATTGCGCCTGCGCGACGCCGGCCTCGCCACCGAGGTGGTGGTCGCCACCCTGGCCCCGGCCGACGCGGCCGCGCACCTGCGCAACGGCCTGGCGATGGGCGCCAACCGCGCCATCCACGTGGTCACCGACGCGGCGATCCAGCCGCTGACCGCCGCGCGCGCATTGCTCAAGCTGGTGGAAAAGGAGCAGCCGGACCTGGTGATCCTCGGCAAGCAGGCCATCGACGACGACGCCAACCAGACCGGCCAGATGCTGGCCACGCTGTGGGGCCGGCCGCAGGCGACCTTCGCCTCCAGGCTGGTGGTCGCCGACGGCAAGGCCACGGTGACCCGCGAGGTCGACGCCGGCCTGGAAACCCTGGAAGTGGACCTGCCGGCGGTCGTTACCACCGACCTGCGCCTGAACGAGCCGCGCTTCATCAAGCTGCCGGACATCATGAAGGCCAAGTCCAAGCCGCTGGAGACCCTGCCCTTCGCCGACCTCGGCGTGGAAGCCAACGACAGCCTGCAGGCCACCCATTACGCGCCGCCGGCCAAGCGTAGCCGCGGCGTCATGGTCAAGGACGCCGCCGAGCTGGTGGCCGCACTCAAGCAGAAGGGGTTGTTGTAATGAGCAAGATCCTGGTAATCGCCGAACACCTCAACGGCCAGCTCAACGCGGCCACCGCCAAGACCGTCAGTGCCGCACAGGCGCTCTCGCCCGAGGCCATCGACGTGCTGGTACTCGCCGCCGATCCGGCCGCCGTGGCCGCCCAGGCCGCGCAGATCGCGGGCGTGGCACGCGTGCTCAGCGTGGCCAACCCGGCCAACGAGCATGCCATTGCCCAGATCCTGGCGCCGCAGATCGCGCAGCTGGCCAGCGGCTACAGCCACGTGTTCGGCCCGTCCACCACCTTCGGCAAGGATCTGATGCCGGTGGTCGCCGCGCTGCTCGGCGTCAACCAGGTCTCCGACCTGATGGCGGTCGAGGACGCCTACACCTTCAAGCGGCCGATCTACGCCGGCAACGCGATCGTCACCGTCCAGGCCCCGGCCGACCAGATCGTCGTCGCCACCGTGCGCAGCGCGTCCTGGCCGGAAGCCGCCAAGGGCGGCAGCGCCGCGATCGAGGCCGCCAGCGTCGAAGCTGCCGCCCTGCCCACGCACACCCGTTTCGTCGGCCTGGCCGCCGGCAGCTCCGACCGTCCCGACCTGCAGAGCGCCAAGCGCGTGGTCTCCGGCGGCCGCGGCGTCGGCTCGGAGGAGAACTTCAAGGTGATCTACGCGCTGGCCGACAAGCTCGGCGCCGCGGTCGGCGCCTCGCGCGCGGCGGTCGACGCCGGCTACGTGCCCAACGAGCTGCAGGTCGGCCAGACCGGCAAGATCATCGCCCCGGAACTGTACGTCGCGATCGGCATCAGCGGCGCGATCCAGCACCTGACCGGCATCAAGGACGCCGGCACCATCGTCGCGATCAACAAGGACGCCGAGGCGCCGATCTTCGAGATCGCCGATATCGGGCTGGTGGGGGATTTGTTTGCCCTGCTGCCGGAGCTGGAAGCGGCCTTGGGATGAGCCCAGGCCGACTGGCATGAAGCACCCACCCCTGTCGGGCCCGATGCAACGCGTATCGGGCCGCTCCCGCAAGGGTTCGGCGCTCTTTGTACTGGTGCTGTGCCTGGGCTATGTCGTCGCTCTGTACTGGATCGATCGCGATAACGGCACGTTGCGCCGGCTGACCGAGCTGGCCATGCCCCTGGCATTTGCCACCATGCCGGTACTAGCAAGCTATGCGGTGCGCTACTGGCGCTGGTCGTGGCTGCTGCGCCAAGGCGGGCACCCGCTGGTCGCCCGACAGGGATTTCCAGCCTACCTGAGCGGATTCGCGCTCACTGCCACACCCGGCAAGGCGGGCGAGTTGCTTCGCATGCGCTACTTCGCGCGCCTGGGGGTGCCCGCCGAACGCACCGTGGCGGCATTCGTATTCGAACGGGCCAGCGACCTGCTGGTCATTCTCCTGCTGTCCTTGCTCGCTGCGCAGGTCTTTCCTACGCTGGGAACGCTCGCTGCGATCGTACTGACAGGCGTGGCCGGCTTGTTCGGAGTGGCGGCATGGCCTGCCGCCTTGTCCTGGCTGGCATGCCTGGGCCGGCAACTGCCGGGACGATGGCCCCGTCACCTGGCGGCATTCGTCCTGGCCACCGCTACCGAACTGGGGCGATGCATCAGTGCGCCCGCATTGCTGCGCAGCCTGATCTGCGGCGTGCTCGCCTGGGGGCTGACGTCGGCGGTATTCGTAGGACTTTGCAGCGCGCTCGGCCTGATGCTGCCGGCGTCCATCGCGTGGGGCATTTATCCGCTGGCGATGCTCATCGGCGCGCTGTCATTCATCCCGGGCGGAGTGGGTACCACCGAACTGGCCGTCGTGCTGATGCTGCAGCGCTTGGGTGTGCCGACGGCCGATGCTCTGGCGGCGGCGATCGGCGTTCGCCTGGTGACCCTGTGGTTCGCGGTCGGCGTCGGCGCACTGGCCGTGTGCCGGCTTGAGATGTTCCCCTCTCGCACTGCCCGCCAGGCCGTACAGTAGGCGCAGGATACGGCCCGGACTCCACGCCTCACCCGTTTGCGAGCCATATAGGACCGCATGGCCGGATCGCTATAATCCCCTATTGAATAGTATTTGTCAGGAACGCAATGACGCAGTCCCTTGTTCCCTCTGAATCCGCGCCCGTCGTGCGGGGGCCCGCCCTGTGCGTGGATCTGGACGGTACGCTGCTCAACTCCGACATTCTCTACGAATCCCTGCTCGCGCTGCTGGCACGCAATCCGCTCTATCTGTTCCTGCTCCCCTTCTGGCTGCTTCGGGGCAAGGCCGCCGTCAAGCGCGAGCTCGCCTCCCGGGTGACCCTGCCAGCCGAAACGCTGCCATACAACGAACAGGTGGTCGAGTTGCTGCGGACTACCTCGCAGCGTCCGCGCGTGCTTTGTACCGCATCCGATGCGCTGCTCGTCCAGCCGATTGCCGAACACCTGGGACTATTCGAACAGGTCATCGCCAGCGACGGCCAACGCAACCTATCCGGTCGCAACAAGGCCCAGGCATTAGTCGCCGCGTTCGGAGAACGCAACTTCGACTACGCGGGCAACGGCACGGTGGATCTGGAGGTCTGGTCGCATGCCGCTGGCGGCTGGGTGGTAAACAACGGCTCGGCACTGGCACGCGCCGCTGGTCGCCGCACGACGATACACGCGCACTGGCCAGCGCCGTCGCGAGGCCGCGCCTGGCTCAAGGCCCTGCGCCTGCACCAATGGTTGAAGAACCTGCTGGTGTTCGTGCCATTGCTGGCCGCCCACCAGTTCATGGAGCCGGGGTCCATCGTCCAGTCGATCCTTGCCTTCCTCGCGTTCGGCTTGTGCGCCTCCGGCGTCTACGTGCTCAACGACCTTCTGGATCTCACCCCAGACCGCCTGCACGTGCGCAAGCGCAACCGGCCGTTCGCCGCGGGCCGGCTGCCATTGCCACACGGCCTGATTGTGGCGCCAGTGTTGACACTCTCGGGCCTTCTGCTGTCGTTGTTGTGCAGTTTCACCTTCACCGGTGTACTCCTGGCGTACTACGTAATGACGCTGGCCTATTCGCTGAGGCTCAAGCGCATCGTGATGATCGACGTCGTGCTGTTGGCTAGCCTGTACACAGTCCGCATCGTGGGCGGCGCCGTGGCCATCGATGCCGAACCCTCCTTCTGGCTGCTCGCCTTCAGCATGTTCATCTTCCTCTCGCTGGCGCTGCTCAAGCGCTACACCGAACTGCATGCGATCCTGGCTAGCGGCAAGAACAAGGCCAGCGGACGCGGCTACGGGGTGGAGGACTTGCCACTGCTGCAGTCGCTGGGCGCGGCGGCAGGCTACATAGCCGTCATGGTGATGGCGCTGTACATCAATAGCCCCGAGAGCGTCGAGCTGTATCGCAATCCCAAACTGCTGTGGCTGATCTGCCCGGTGCTGCTGTATTGGATAAGCCGCGTATGGGTCGTCGCGCATCGCGGCGATATGCACGACGACCCGATCGTGTTCGCAGCTACCGACCGCGCCAGCCAGATCGTCGTGCTGCTATGCGGCCTGTTTGCCCTGGCTGCCATCTGATGCCTGGCGCCGGCCAGTCCTGGGGTCGCTACCCCCGTGTCGCCCAGGGATTGACATCCTTGTACGACCGCCAGCGGCCACTGCCGCACTTCGACGGCAGTGCGCTGCCGCACGGCAATGGGCGCAGCTACGGCGACAGCTGCCTGAATCCCGGCGGAATCCTGCTGCACGCGCGGGGACTGGATAGATTCATCGCCTTCGATCCTGCGACCGGCGTCCTGCATTGCGAGTCCGGCGTAACGCTGGCCGAAATCATCGATCTGGCACTGCCACAGGGCTGGTTCCTGCCGGTCACCCCGGGCACTCGCTTCGTGACCGTGGGCGGCGCGATCGCCAACGACGTGCACGGCAAGAACCATCACCGGACCGGCAGCTTTGGCCATCATGTGCGCGCATTCGAGTTGCTCCGTAGCGACGGCAGTCGCCGCCAATGCCGGGCCATGGACGATCCACAGGGCTGGTTCGCCGCCACGGTGGGGGGCCTCGGCCTCACCGGCGTTGTCACCTGTGCCGAACTGCAGCTGCGGCGGGTACCGGGAGCTGCGATGGAAGCGGAAAGCATTCGCTTCGGCTCGCTGCCCGAATTCTTCGAATTGTCCGCGTCTTCGGCCGACAGCCACGAGTACAACGTGGCGTGGATCGACTGCCTGGCCAGCGGGCGGCATCGCGGACGCGGCCATTTCACCCGCGCCGACCATGCGCCACAACGTGCGGAGGAGCGTCCACGCGCGCCCGGTCGCGGGCTGGCAATGCCGCTGACGCCACCATTTTCGCTGGTAAACCGCTTCACCCTGAGGCCATTCAATGCGCTGTATTACTGGCGCCAACCAGCCCGCCACAAGCGCTTTGCCACGCACCTGCTGCCGTTCTTCTATCCGCTGGACGGCATTCGAGAATGGAATCGCATGTACGGTCCAGCAGGCTTCCTCCAATATCAATGCGTGCTGCCGCCGGGCGCCGCGTGCACCGGTGTGGCGGCGCTGCTCGACGAGATCTCACGCAGCGGCAGCGGCTCCTTCCTCGCCGTGCTGAAGGAATTCGGCAACCGCCCCTCGCCGGGCCTGCTGTCCTTTGCCCGCCCCGGCACCACCCTGGCCCTGGACTTCCCCAATACAGGTCCCGACGTATTCCGGCTGCTGGATCGGCTGGATCGTATCGTCGACGAAGCCGGCGGCGCCGTTTATCCGGCCAAGGATGCCCGGATGTCTGCGACATCGTTCCAGCGCGCCTACCCGCGATGGCGTGAATTTGCGGACTTCATCGATCCTCGATTTTCTTCCGGCTTCTGGCGCCGGGTCACGGAGTAGACATGCAACGCGTCATCATCATCGGAGCAACTTCCGCCATCGCCGAGGCTACGGCGCGCCGACTGGCGGCACGTGGTGCTGCGATCCACTTGCTGGGACGGCAGCCCGGTCGGCTGGAAGCGATCGGCGCAGACCTTCGCACCCGGGGCGCGACCACTAGCCATGCCGTGCTCGATGTCAACGACATCGCCAGCCACTCGCAAGTCCTGGACGCAGCCTGGGCCGCCTTGGGTGGAAGCGTGGACATTGTGCTGATCGCGCACGGCACGCTACCGGACCAACAGGCCTGCGACGCCTCGGTCGAACTGTGCCTGCGCGAATTTTCCACTAATGGGACTTCCACCATCGGACTGTGCGTCGCCCTGGCGCAACGCCTGCAGCCGGGAGCGACCCTGGCGGTCATTTCCTCGGTGGCCGGGGATCGCGGCCGTGCCAGCAATTACCTGTACGGTAGCGCCAAAGCAGCCGTAAGCGCTTTCCTCAGTGGCCTGGGCCAGCGGCTTCGGCCCAGCGGGATCAACGTACTGACCCTCAAGCCGGGCTTCGTGGATACCCCCATGACGGCTGCCTTCAAAAAGGGCGCGCTGTGGGCGACACCCGACAAGGTCGCGGCGGGCATTGTCCGAGCGATAGAACGCCGCCGCTCGGTCACCTACCTGCCAGGGTTCTGGTGGGCCATCATGTGGGTCATCAAGTCCATTCCCGAGCGCATCTTCCGCAGGATTAAGCTTTGACATGACCGCCAAACACGCCAAGATTGTCATCACCGGCGCCGCCGGCCTGGTCGGGCAGAACCTGATCGTCGAGCTGAAGCAACAGGGCTACACGCAGCTGGTCGCAATCGACAAACATCCGCACAACCTCCACACCCTTGGCGAACTCCACCCCGACGTACGCACCGTGCTGGCCGATCTGGCCGAACCCGGCGCATGGGAAGCCGAATTTGCCGGCGCCGCATGCGTAGCGCAACTGCATGCGCAGATCACCGGCAAGACTACGGATCTGTTCACCCGCAACAACATCGACGCGACCAAGCGAGTGCTGGACGCGGCCACGCGCCACGACGTGCCGTGGCTGGTGCATATCTCATCCTCGGTGGTGAACTCAGTCGCCGACGACGACTACACCAACACCAAGAGGGCGCAGGAAAAGCTGGTCGTCGAGTCCGGCATCCGTCATTGCGTGCTGCGACCGACGTTGATGTTCGGCTGGTTCGACCCCAAGCATCTGGGCTGGCTGTCGCGATTCATGGCAAAGACGCCAGTGTTCCCGATTCCCGGCGACGGCAGGTTCATGCGTCAGCCGTTGTATGAACGGGACTTCTGTCGCTGCATCGCGGTATGCATCGAACGCGAACCGGAAGGCGCTGTCTACGACATCGTCGGCGACACCCGCATCGACTATGTGGACATCATCAGGACCATCAAAAGGGTCAAGAAGCTGAATACCTTGATCGTGCACATCCCGATCGGTTTCTTCGCCTTCTTGCTGCGGACATACGCACTATTCAGCGCCAAGCCCCCATTCACCGCTGACCAGCTCAAGGCCTTGAGCGCAGGCGACGACTTCAAGGGCGTGGACACCGAAATGGTCTTCGGCGTCCGCCAAACACCATTCGAGGACGCGATTCGCGAAAGCTATACCGATCCCCGCTACGGCTCCATCGTATTGCAGCGCTGAGCGAACGTCATGCCGAAAGGAAAGGCACACTTGATTCCGAACAACCCACGGGACGCATGCCGCGATTTCCCGGGAAGGCTTGCGGATGAAGAATTCGCTCGTGACGAATCCCGTGACACCAGGCATCGCCGCGCTAGTTGGGCTGCCGATGCCACCAACATGCCGAAGTTGTCGGCCAGCCGCCGCACGCCCATGACTCCGGCATCCAACAACGCGCCAGTCGCCACCGTGCTGCGGCACCTGTTGGCTATTGCCCTCCTGGCCTGCTCTTGGCCACTCTTCGCCCTGCCGCACGTGGCAGGAGGTTGTGCACCTTCGCATTCTGCTTCACTGCATGCGCAACGCCATCTGGAGCATGCCAGCATCACCTATTGCGAGAATGGCGATGCGGCGCAGATGACCCTGACACTGGCGCTGCCTGCCGACCAGATCGGGAAAGCCCAGATCTACACCGCCGGCTACATCGATGGGAAACAAGTCCGTTTGCAGATGCGACAGCAGGAACGCGTCGTCGAGCTGCGGCCAGATCGGACGGGCGAGTACTGGGAACCGCTGAGACTGGCATTGCCGAGCGGCTGGAGCGATGATCCGGTGACCCTCGCCCTCAGCGATGAATCCACGTCGACCTTCGGCTGGGGCGGACTAGGCATCGGCGGACATCGCTACCTGCAGGGCGAGGCTTCCAGTTACATCATCGTCGGCATACGGATGATCGCCATCAGCCTGATGCTGTTGCTTCCCGGGCTGGCACTTCGCGGGATGGGGCGCGAACTCGCTTTGCCTTACCTGCCATTGCCGGGCATTTTACTGCTCGCCGCATTTGGCACCGCATTCTGGCTCCTGCCCGATTCATTGAACGAAACCTTGCGTACGCTGCTTGTCGCGCTGTACGCAATTCTTCTGATCTTCTGCATCGCCTCGGGGAAAGTGCGGCAAACATTCAAGGCACCAGCACCGAACACGCGACTAGCACTGCTGGTAATCGCGCTTTCTTTTTTACAGACACTGGCGATCGGACTCAATCCTCTGCCGGTCGCCCAGGAATTCGCGAAGGGAACCTCAATACCTTCGCGCATGGTTGCATCGCCGCCTGACCACCTGATTCCGTTCTACACCGCTACCTACATGTGGCATCGGCATGATGGCATAGAAGCCAACCAAGCCTATTTCGGCGAATGGTCGATTGGTTCACGAGGACCGCTGGTACCACTAGGACTGAACAGCCTCATGCATGTGCTGCATTCGCGACCAGCCGATCCGCCCGAGCTCTCTTCGGCGACATGGCCGGTGTGGCGGTCTGGAGCCGACCTGGCGCGAAGCTATGGCTGGATGCTCAACACTCTGCCCATTCTTGGGATATTGGCTCTGCTCCAGGCCATGGGCGCGAGCCCACGAATACAGCGGCATGGCATCATATGGCTCGCATTGACGCCTTTGATGTTGATCAATGCATCTTTTCTCTGGCCAAAGTTGCTGGCGGCATACTTCCTCCTGCTTTCCATTGCGCAATTGAGGAAACGCAGACTGGTAGCCGCTGGAGTGCTCACGGCCTTGGCCTGGCTCAGCCATCCCGTAGGAGCGTTGATGATCCCAGGCATCGGGCTGTACGTGCTCGTACGGCCCAGCAAGGAGTCACATCCACTAAGTGGCCGCATCCTCGACAGTGCGTTGTATGCGGCGGCGATTCTAGTCACCATGTTGCCTTGGCTGCTGTTCAAGCTGCACCTCGGCTACCACGACCAGTTCATCGAGTACGTTTTGGGCGACGGTCGCGGCACGGCGCCCGCCATCAGCCTATATAGCTGGCTAGCGGCGCGCCTGAGCAACCTGTGGCTGACATTGGTTCCAGCAGCGTTCTTCTACTCGCCCCACATGCACCAGTGGCTTGAAGGACCTGTCAGCGAGGGACTACGCTGGAACATCCAATACGCGAAGACGCTTCCCGGCCACGTCGGGATGGTGGCGAGCATCTGGCTGTATCTGGCTTTGTTGCGCCCCCAGCTCGAGGCTTCGCTTTCCCGGATGCGATCAGGCCTGTTACTCGGAAGCCTAACGGCGATGCTGATCTATTGGGGCTACAGCAACGATGGATTGGGTCGCAATTGCCTGGAGGCCCTGACGCCATTACTGATCGCCTTCACGTGCCTTGCCTTTCCCATCAAGGGCGCATGGTTTTCCCTCCTCATGACCATTACGGCCTGCGAAGTGGCGTGGATCGGAGTGTCGGGATTCATTCTCGAACCTGGTTTTGCTGACGCTGAAATAAAGTCCGACTCCGGACTTTTCCTGGCGACAACAATACTTATCCCCACGGCGTTGGCAATTCTCGCCTGGAAAGTTGCTCCAGCCGAAGGCGATAAAGACGGCCCCCTCCTTCAGCGCACCGTGACTTCTTAGGCAGGGAATGATTCCGCCAAGGCTGTTCAGCCACCAATGCCATGATTTCAGGGCAACCATCGATCAAAACTTGGTCATTAAAAAGCGAGATGTACATGAAGAAGGTAGCGGTAATCGGTAGCGGCCCCATGGGTCTAATGGCGGCCGTCGATCTGTTGAATCAAGGCCACCAGGTGGACATATATGAGCGCGACGACCGCATCGGCGGCATGTCGGCCGCCTTCGACTTTGAGGGAGTGCAGATCGAGCGCTACTATCACTTCATCTGCAAGACCGACTTCCCTCTCTTCGACCTCCTGCAACGTTACGGCCTGTCGGATCGGCTTCACTGGACCGATACCAAGATGGGCTATTTCTACAACGGCAGGCTCTATAAGTGGGGAACTCCGTTCGCACTGCTTGGATTTCCTCACCTCGGACCGATCAGCAAGCTGCGTTATGCACTACACGTGATGTACACCAAGGGCATCAAGGACTGGACCGCCCTGGACAAGAAGGAAGCGGGCACCTGGATCCGCAAGTGGATCGGTACCAAGGCCTATGACGTAATGTGGAAGGATGCCTTCCGCCTCAAGTTCTTCGAATACAAGGACAACCTTTCGGCTAGCTGGATCGGGACGCGCATCAAGCGCATTGCGCTTTCGCGGCGCGACCTGATGCATGAGAGCCTGGGTTACCTGGCCGGCGGCTCGGCCACGCTGCTGGACGCGATGACCGCCGATATCCGGGCGCGCGGCGGCAGAATCCTGTTGTCCGCGCCGGTCGACGAGGTCGTTAGCGAATCCGGAAGGATCACTGGCATCCGCATCAACGGTGATTTCAAGGCGTACGACGCAATCGTGTCGACGGCGCCTATCCAGTATGTGCCTGCAATGGTACCAGGCCTACCAAGCGGATTCCGCGACAACATCCGCGCGATCGAGAACATTCCTGTCGCCTGCGTCATCCTGAAGCTGCGACGACCGATCTCGGAGAACTTCTGGATGAACATCAGCAGCCCCGGCATCGATATTCCCGGTGTAATCGAGTACAGCAACCTCAATCCGGGCAACAGATCTGGCGAGCATATTCTGTACGCACCTTTCTACATGCCCAAAACCCACCCGAAGTGGTCCACTTCCAACGCGGACCTCATCGAGGAAGTGATCGGCTACCTGCCGCAACTCAATCCGTCCTTCCGGCACGACTGGGTCTTGGCGAGCCACTGCCACCGCTATGAGTTCGCCCAGACGATTTGCCCGCCGGGCTTCCAGGATATGCTGCCGCCCATGCGTACGCCGCTGGAAGGATTTTTCATGGCCGACACGGCGTACTACTACCCGGAAGATCGCTCCATCTCCGAGAGCCTGCAAGTCGGGCGCAGGCTGGCAGCCGAGGTTGGCGCAGGATGATAAGCAGGCGCTTCGCGCTCTTCGTCCTGGCCGGTGGACTTGCTGCCGGCGTGAACTTCGGTTCGCGCATCCTGCTCAGCCGGGTGATGCCATACGTACCGGCTATCGCGGCGGCTTATTGCCTGGGAATGCTGACGGCCTTCGTGCTCAACCGACTCTTCGTCTTCAGGACCACCAGCAACGCGCTCCCGAGCCAAGTAGGCTGGTTCATGCTGGTCAACGCCGCCGCGCTTGCCCAAACCGTTCTGATCAGCCTCCTTCTGGCCCGCTGGTTGTTTCCGGCGATCGACTTCGATTTCCATCCCGAAACCATGGCGCACGCGTTGGGTGTTGCAGTTCCGGTGATCACCAGCTACCTAGGACACAAGAAATTCACCTTTCGGAACCACCAGCATGATTGACCCCATATCTACTTCCGCCATCGCCAAACGACGCCTATTGGTACTGGCCGGCGTCGTGTTCGCCTGCGCTCTGGGCTCTCACTTGCTGTATGTATACCACTTCGCGGCGGCAATCCCGTTCTGGGACCAGTGGGATGCTGAGGGGAGGGGCTTGTTGCGCCCCTGGATCGAAGGAACACTGCGTCCGGCCGCGCTGTTCCAGCCCCACAACGAACACCGCATCTTTCCCACGCGGCTGCTTACGTTGCTCGTTTTCGAACTAAATGGCGGCACTTGGAATAACCTCGCCGAAACCTACGTCAATGCGCTGCTCTACGGCTCGATCCCGGCGTTCATGGCTTATATGGTCGGCCGCGCCGACGGCACCAGGGGCACGCGCATCGTCGTACTCTGCACCATCCTCGTCTTCGCGCTTTTGCCATATGGCTGGGAAAACACGCTGGTCGGATTCCAGAGCCAATTCTATTTCGTGCTCCTGTTCACATTGCCGGCTCTGGCCCTGCTGGCATTTCGTCCCGAGGGCCTGGGTGCACTGGTGCTCTCGCTGGTCCTGGTGGCCGCAAGCGCTTTGACGATGGCCTCCGGCTTGCTGGCCGGCCTTGCCGCGGCCGGAATTGTCGCGCTCAATCTCGTCAACCGACGAATTGTATGGGATCAGGCACTCTTGTCCTGGGTCCTGCTGGCGGCCGTGGCGGTGATTGCCTACTGGAAGATCCCCCAGATCGAGGGCCACCAGGTGCTCAAGGCATCATCGCTGCAGGAATTTGCACACGCCATGCTGGTGGCAATCGCTTGGCCAAGTGGCCGACTCTCGATACTCACTCCACTTATCTGGGCGCCGGCCGTGCTCGGCATCGCTACGATGCTGTTCCGCAGGGCATCGGCCACCTCGATCGATTATTTCATGGCCGGTTGCGTCGGCTGGGCGATGTTGCAGTGCGCCGCGATCGCGCATGGCCGGGGCCACGAAATGCAGCAGGTGCCCTCTCGCTATAGCGACCTGCTGGTACCGGGCCTGATCGCGAGCGTGTGGTTCGCCGGCCGCCTCTGGCAATGGGCGGGGAGTGGGAAAATGATTATCCCTGCACGGGCACTGGCCACGCTATCGATCACGGCGCTTGCAATTGCGCTCGTCGCCCGCGTTCCCACCGACATGGCCCAAATGCGCGAGCGCCACTACCTCAGCCTGATCCAGACGGAGAACGTATCGGCGTATCTACGTGACGGCGACCCTCGGCATCTGCAACAGCCGCTCATGCACGTTCCCTACCCCGATGCGAATCGACTGCAAGGCTACCTGGACGACCCCATCCTTCGTACGGTGCTCCCTTTCCCGGAAGCACGCGGCCTACGTCCCCAATAGTCCATACCACTTCGGTGCCGGCCTCGTGTCGGCACCAGCCCAACGATGCTAGCGATACGAACGTCCTTCGGCGCATCCGAAAAGACGATAGTGCTGCTCCGCATCGATGCCGGCTTCTCGTACATCTGGATTACGCATGTAATACGCTTCTGGATCGAAGTCTTCCGGCAAACCATTCGCGCCGATGGCCACTTCGCCGCGCCAACTTCCCACTCGCTGTGCCTGGCTGGCATGATCGTCGCGTTGCAACCGCACGAAGAATTCGTGCCCCAAGGTCTGCGTGCACTCGAGCAGGCATAATGAAAGCAGGCCGGTCTCCGACAATTCGGTACACAGGGCGCGAAAAGTCTCCGGGGTGAAGGTCCAGCAATGGACATCGAAGTACTGCTCGCTCTCCGCCGTCTTGCGAGCTATCTCGTATGCCTCGCGCGGGGTTCTGCTGCGGACTAAATCATCCGCTGGCGGATCGCTGTGCCAGCTTATCGCCCCCTTCCAGGAAACCTCGCGGCTGAGCGCATCGTATACTCTGCTAGGCGATGGCCTCCGACACTTCTGGAAGTACGCATCTAGACATTCGGCGATGGTCGTTGGTGTACGTATTGCGTCGAAGCAGCGGCGCATGTCTGGTACGGCGAGCGCCAGTACCCCTCGATCCTCAAGCACCTCATGAATATCGGCCAGCCAGCCGATAAAGTCGGGCACATGCTCGATAACATGCGAAGCGATCGCATAGGCCATGCGACGATCGCCGATGACCTGACGGAAGGTCTGGTCGGGCCCCACGACGAAATCGATCTCGGGGATGTCCGTTATCGAGACATCCTCATGTTTCTCGTATTTCCGACACAGGGCCTCGCGATCGAGGTGATCGATGTACATCACCTGGCTGCCGGCACGAGGCATCACCGGGCGATTTAAGGGCCCAAACTCGATCCCTGGACGATCAAGCGGCAGGCCAGCCCTTAAGATTTGACCACGATCCATGCTCTTCGCCCCGCTGTCGCCGAATATCGACGATCTGGCGATCGTCCGCATTATGACGCCGTTGGCCTTCTGACGATCGTGTCAATCGTGGACCCTGGACGGGAAGGCCAGCTCGAACGGCGCATCGAGTGATAGATTCGGGTTATAGGTCGGATCCCGTTCCAACGATTGCCCCCATCGATCAAGCATGAACTTCACCTCTCCGTTGAAGCGGGCCATCTTCTCGGGCGTGTCCTCGTAACCACGCGAAGCCGATTCGTGATGATACAACTCGGCATGTGGCGTCCATACCCCGCGATATCCTGCTTGCGCAACGCGTAGACAGAAATCGACATCGTTGAAGGCGACCCGCAGCGAAGGGTCAAGTCCCCCTACTTCCTCGAAGACTGCCCTGCGCACAAGCAGGCAAGCTGCAGTGACGACCTGCATGTTCTGGGCAAGGCGCGCCCGCCCCATGCTGCCATGATGGCCCCGCGGTTGTCGATGGTAGATATGCCCAGCAACGCCACCGATGCCTGCGATCACCCCCGCATGCTGGATGGTGTCGTCCGGGTAGTAGAGCATTGCACCAACGATACCGACTTCGGGACGACAGGCATGCGAAACCATCTCGGTCAGCCAGTCCGCCGTAATCACTTCTATGTCATTGTTGATCAGCCCGATTATCTCGCCCGATGCGTGGCGTACGGCGAAATTATTTATCTCCGAGTAATTGAATTCGTGATCGTAATCCAGAATTCGTACATTCGGGATCGCGGCGAGCTCGCGAAAGTACTCCAGCGTCGCCGGTTCGCCGGACTGATTGTTCACCACCAGTATCTCGAAGTCCGCATAATCGGTCCGCTCGAGGATACTGCCGACAGACATGCGCAGAAGCTCTGCGCGATCACGCGTCGGGATCACCAGGCTTACCTTGGGCGGGCGCGGCGGCAACTCACGCCGTATCCGGTAATAGCCGGAGGGCGTCAATTCGACCGTGGCAGGCTGGCGCGTGCGCGCCAGGTGCTCCCTGATCGCGCGCAGGCCGGCATCCAGCGCATAGTTCTTGGCGCCGATCCCTCCCGCGGTAGACTGCGGGATCGCCCGCCAGTGGTAAAGCACCTGTGGCACGTGGCCGATCTGGGAAGCATCCAACCGCTCGGTGACCCGCAACACCGCGTCGTGGTCCTGGCTCCCCTCCAGTCCCTCACGAAAGCCACCGACCTCGCGCAACAGACGAGTTTCGAACACGCTCAGGTGGCAGCAGTAGTTCTGGCCAAGCAGCAGTTCTGGATTCCAATCTGGCTTGAAGTACGGGTCATAGCGGCGACCATGCTCATCGATCTTGTCCTCGTCGCTATAGACGTACTTCCAATGAGGATTTTCGCGCAGCGAGCGAGCTATAACCGACAGTGCGTCGGGATGAAGTTCATCATCGTGGTCGAGCATAGCCACATATTCACCGTGCGCCAGTGCGAGCGCACTGTTGGTGGCGGCGGAGATATGTCCGTTTTTCTCACGATACACCACCTTGATTCGTGCGTCGCTCGCAGCCGCATCTCCCAAGAGGCGCCTGACGTGGGTCAGGCCGGAGCAATCATCGGCAATGCAAAGTTCCCAGTCCTGGTAGCGCTGCCGTTTGACGCTGTCGATCGCACGGGCCAGCCACTGCTCCGGTACGTCATACACGGGCAGCAATACCGAGATGAGTGGACCGCTGCGGACATTGCAGGGCTTTTGTTCGCGCCAGCGCTGGTCGAGTTCCACCCAATGCTGGTACGGGTCCGAGATCCCTTCAGTAGATTGCCGCCCCCCATACTCACGATACAGCGCATCACCGAGGCGCCTCGCCCCGCGCGGAGCGTAGATGAGCAGAAGCCGCCCCCACCACCTCAATCGCCGGGCCAAGCCAATCCCAGGATCAAGCAGCATCCTGCGCATCGCTTCGGCACGCCCGATACGCCGCAGACCTGCATCGGCAAAACGGAAGGCGCGAACACCTTCGATACTGATCCGGACATGGGTAGTTGGGTGGGCGAGGCGCAGCACACACTGATAACAATCACCCTGCCGCCGCAGCATCACCGTCTCGCCCAGGCCCTTGAAATCGGCATACACCGGGGCCGCCCTGGCGATGGATTCGGCGCCGCTGTCCGATGAAAGCTGGAACGACAGCTGGTACCAACCTCCATTGAGCCGCCCTTGCCGCAAAGACAACCGCATTCGAGGATGCCGACCGGTGGCGACCCAGGCATTCAGACCGCTGGTCTGAAACTCAAGATCCTGAAGCGGCTGGACGTCAAGCGCATCGAAGCGGGCTGGTGACAAGTCAATTCTTCCTCGCCGCCCAAGGAAAAGAGGCGGCCGCCAAGAGTATTTCACAACGGACGGCCCTTATCCAAGCGCGCTGCACGTGCTATCGGCTCAAATTCTGAGCACTATTCGGCCTTGCCGAAACTCATCACGAACCAGTCGCAGCTCACCGAGCCATCGCTGTTGCCAACCTCGATGCGGAGGCTCTTGGCTCCATTCAGGGTGAGCTGGATGGTATCGGCAGTGTTCCGGTTGACGTCCAGTGGTGCGCCCAGCGGCTTGCCGTCCACCTGCACTCCCACGACGACCGTGCCCGCCTTGGGATTGTCAATGCACGCCGGGCTGAGTTTCTTGATGGTGGGATACATCTCCAGCGTCTTTAGTCCACTGACATCGATCTGGACCCATGACGACTCAGTGCGCCCCGGGTGAATGCCAAGACGATGGCTCTCGTCAAAGGCAATGCTGCCCAGGCTCTCCTGCTTGGCCTTTATCCGAGGCGAGATCACGGCCTCTCCCTGTGCGAGCAAGGCCTGGCTCAACGCCCCGGCAACGGGCACGACCTGAATCTGGGCCGTCGATGACTCAGCGGGTGCAGAAGTCTGCTTATCCCCGCAACCGACCAACGCCATGGCGGCCGCCACGGTCAGCAATACGAAACTTTTGTTCATCATCCCGGTATCTCTTCAATCGAAAAATAAAGAAATGGCCTCATTTTCCAAGCAAGGCCCACATTTGCCCCAAACCACGGTCCAGATCAATCCTAGGATGCCAGCCAACCGCATCATGCAGCTTCCCACTATCGAGTGCCACGGCCGGCACATCAAAGCTTCTCGCATCCTCGTAAATTATCTCGCAACGGGCACCGGAAATACGCATGATCCGATCAATGAGCTCATTGAGGCTCACCCCGCCCCCCGAGCCCACATTATACTGTCCAGCGTCAAGCACCGGGGCATGACAGACCGCGATAAATGCATCGGCAACGTCGTCCACGTGCAGATAATCCCGCACCACCGAGCCATCACCCCACACGTGTATGGCTTGCCCTTGTGAAATGAGATGCATGAACTGGGCGATAGCCCCTACACCTGCGCCACGGAACTGATTAGGACCATACGGATTTGCGATCCGCAGGCTCACTGTTCGGACGCCACTCTGGCGCCCCAATATCTCCAAGTATCGCTCCAATGCGAGCTTGGAGACACCGTAAGCACTGAGTGGATGTGTGGGATGAGTCTCGCGGATCGGCAAAACGGTCGCCTTGCCGTATACGGTCCCCCCACTTGAGGCAAACACGACCTGAGGTACGCCCGCCTCGGCAGCGTCCTCCATGATACGTAATGAAGGCGCGATGTTCGCCTCGGCATCGTAGCTCAGACTGCCCATCGACGTGGCAGGCAACGTCGCGCTGCTTAGATAGATCAATGCGTCGATGCCCGAATAGTCGATCCGGCCAGCCCCCAGGTCGACGCAGGTATAGCGCCTGATCTCTTCGCCGCTACGAGCGAGGCGGCTGGCGCGGTCGGCGATTACGACTTCGTCGCCCAAGCTCCGCAGCCGCTCTGCGACGCTTGTGCCGATGAAACCGGCGCCCCCGTGGATCATCACCCGCATTAGCCGTCGATTCCTTGCAGGTCCGCACTCAGTGGCACACCATAGAAAAAATGGACGGCGCGGGTATCGAAGCGAGACGCATCGCTGACCAGCGTGATCCGTGTAACCAGGCCAGTACTCGCCCTGACACCGTCCACCAACGCGCGAACGAAGGGTGTCTCGACATCAGCCAGGAGTAACGCACCGCCGCCCAGTATATGGCGCTCGAGCAGACGCACCGCTTCCGGGGCGTCACCCACCGGATCTTGCCATTCGACATGGTCGGCGATCAGCAAGCTGCCAGACTCCGCTGCTTTAAGCATGGGGCAGAGGCTGTCGGCAGCCCCCAGCATGGACAACTGCTGCCGCGGACACACGATCGACATGGCACGCGCAAGTGCATCGGTCTTCACTACTCCCACGACCTTCGGGCGTGTCTGCAGGAAACCGGACTGACTCAGGACACGATAGGCCGTGCGATCGAAACTGGAGGCCAGACATTGCGGACACGCTTCGCCGCTGTCGGCATTCGACCGTACAAAGCTGGAGCCGTGCCAACCACACAAATTGCAGTGCCGATGTTTCCTGCCCACAATCCCATCCAGAATCGGCACGTCCGCCTTCGAAGACGGATGTACGACAAAGGTGTGCTCGTCGACCAGGCTGCGGAGTTGCGGAAGCGTCTTGACCGTGACCGCGGCCACCCCCGAGATATCGATCAGCCTACATCCCTTGCTCTGCAAATAGTAGCTGTACTCGACATCCATGCCATTGTGGACCACTACGTCGCTGAAACCGCCATGCGCTTCGTAAGCACTTCTGCGCAGTATGAAAATGCCGCCCTGCACATGCTTGAAACCCGCCTCCGGATATTGGCGCGCATACTCCTGTGATCGCCACGAGGCGAACGAGGGATAGCCCGTCAACTGGCCGAGTTTGCGGTAACCCGGAAGCTCGACGAGATAACCGCCCAGAGCTGCATCTGGATCGGCATCCATGGCGCGAACCATCTGCAGTTCCCAACCGTGGCGAAGAATGAATCCCTCCTTGCTGCAGAGATAGATGGCGTACTCTGACTGGCCGGCAGCAATTGCCTTGTTGGAGGCGGGGCCACAGAAGAGATTTTCCTCCAACTCCACGAAGTGGAAGTTCGGAAGCGCACCGAATTCCCGCCGCAGTGCATCCTTGAACGAAACGCTGCTGTTGTTGTCGGCCACATAGACATTGAAGTCCATTACCGTGAAACGGTATATGCGCCGGATGATCTCGATCGTATCCTGGACATTCTCGTAGCCGGGCACGTCGAAGGTCACAAGGAAGATGTCGATAGGGCGCCGGCGCCAGCGCGCCAGCAATGCATCGACAGTCCGTCCCAAACCTGCATAGCCGTGCGCGCGCCGGATCGCCAGTTCGGACATCGAGCGGATCTCGCTCTCACCGGCATCCAGCGAACGCCGCAAGGCCGCAACTAGCGAATCAACGTCGCCAGGCTGGCAGAGGTAACCGGTGACTCCGTCCACGACCAGGTCGGGCGTGTTGGCGATATCGCTAGTCACTACCGGCAGGCCGAGCGCCATCGTCTCGAGCAATACGGTGGGGAGACCATCCAGGTCGCCATTGGCTGCGCGCACGCAAGGAAGCGCGAACACATCTGCAGCCTCATAGGCGGCCAGCAATTGCTCCCGGGCGTTCAACGGCTCGCCGATGGTGAAATTCACCAGTCCGAGTTCCGCAATTAGCTTTTCGTACTGCGTTCTCAGGGGCCCATAGCCATGCACAATGAACTCGGCATCCGGAATACGGGCAGCAGCTTGGATCAGGTACTCAATGCCTTTCTTCTCGATGAATCGGGCCACGCAGAGAACCCGCTTCCCGCGCTGGTCGCCACGAGGGAGAGGCGCTGCCGGAAGGTCCACGCTCTGCCGCTCCAATATCAGCTTGTGCGACGGCACGCCGCATTCGAGCAGGAGATCGCGATGGAACGAGCCAAGCGTCACCACGCCCAGGCAAAGTTCCGACGAAGCCATCTCGCCAACGCGATTGCGCTTGATGTTCTCGTAATGGGCCACATCCACGCCCCCGGCCATCAGAGTGAAGGGCACGCCGAGCTGCTCGGCCACCGGCCAAGTCATCAGAGTAGCGGCCGGGTACACGAACGGGGAATGCAGGCAGGTACGCTGGTGCGCCTTGCATAGGGCCAAAAGCTCATCTTCGCCCGCCACCTGATACGCATCGACGGGGAAATTGACGTCAGCTGGCTGATCGGCCCACACCCGGTAATAGACCTTCACGTCGAAGCCGCGCTCGCACAGGGAGCGAATCTCGGTCAGCACGAAGGTCTGAGACAAGGCAGGCCAATCCCATAGCACATAGCCGATGCGCAGCGGATCGCTACTAGGGATCACCTCGACCTCCTCCAACAGTGCCTCGACGACAGCAGGCACAAAGCGTCGCTGCATCGCCCCCTCGGCCATCGGACGGATCGCCAGGCGGCGCGTCTCATCAGCATCGAAGCCCTCGTGCTTTGCACGTATCCGTTGCATCGCATCGTCGAGCTGTTGCTTGGATGCGTATTCGGACAGTGTGATCCGGTCTAGCTTCGGGTAATCGTCGTAGTGCACGCCGATGAACGGGGCGAACGCAGCACGACAACGGCGCGTGTAACGCAAAATGAGATCCCAATCGACCAAGCGGGTCAACGACTGGTCGAATGTCCCGTGCTTCTCGATCAGATCAGTGCGATGCGCAAAGCAGTTCATGTCCACGTAATTCTGCTTCAGACACGCCGACCACTCGAAATCGTCGCCACGCGTATACGGGCGTTTGCCGGCGCCCGGGAAGCAGAGCGCAGCAGAGTACGCCGCATCCAAACCACCGAACTCCATGAACACCAGCATCGTGCGTACAAAGTCGGGCAACCAGGTATTGTCCGTATCCAAGTAGAACGTGTATTCGCCGTCGCACTTTGCCAATGCAGCATTGCGCGCTGCCGATACACCGGCACGCTGGCCTTTTATGTATACGATGCGAGAGTCTTCAATGCTGCGGACCAGTTCCTCGGTCTCGTCGTCGCTACCGTCGTCGCTGATCACCAATTTCCAGCACACGTGCGTCTGCGCGAGCACAGAATTGATGGCATTCAGAATGCAATGCGCGCGATTATACGTGGGCATGACGATACAAACCGGTATCTGGTCATACCGCGTCGTATCTTCACTGTAGCGCCTGGATACCAGGCCTAGGAAATTCCCCTCCCGCTCGGCATCCCATTCAGCGATCCGCCGCTCGATATGGCGGCTGCGCCCGCGCCCTTCGTAGTAGGGCGCAGCCTTGCCGACAGCGCGGATCTTGCGTCCCTCCGCGCGACCCCACTTGAGATAGTGAAAAGCGGGGTCCATGCCGTGCTCGAGTACCTGCGGGTAGCGCCGCAGGTACCACTGCGCATCGAACATCGGGTTGGGGCTACGCGCCAGCCGGGCTCCCAACCAAAGATAATGATGAAAAGGATCTAAACCAGACGAAGGAACATCCGGGTAAGTTGAAGTGTACCAATCCGCATCGAAGAATGATGACCGCTCCATGATCATCTTGTGTTCTGCGGTTATGCTGCGCTTTGCAGCCAAATGGCACTCGTACAACCTTGTCCAGAATTCCCCCATAAAATCCCTCCCTGCTCCTTTTGACTTCAAAACAACTGCTTTAGCTTACTGACAATCCATCGAACCGGCGCCATTACTCGCCATGAGGTGGAGGATAGCAAAGCCGCGACTTCCCCGCGACTTGCCGCCACCACGGCGCGCAACTCCTCTGATTCCTCCGCCTGCCTGGCGACCTGGGCTCTGGCATTCACCAGCTCGCGTTCCAACGCGTTAACCTGACCCTTGGCAGCCGCCAGTTCGCGCTCCAATACGACCACCTTTCCATTGCGATCGGCCAGCGTCGCCTCGGTCTGCCCGAGGATCTTGGTCAGCACTGCAATTTCATTAAACCGCTCGGCCAGGCGCGCGTGCAGCGATTCGTTCTCGATTTTCAACCCCACTTCCGGAGACGTTACGATCTCGGCCATCAGCGGCGCGGGTGCCGGGATCGGAATCGGAATCGGAATCGAACGTTCATCGAGCTTTGCCTGCAATCGCGCCACCTCCTGCCGCAGCTCATCCCGCATCTCCGTCAGCAAGCGAACACGCTCCTCGAACTGGCCGCGTTCTCCAGTGGTCCGCTCGAAGAGTTCGTTGTACTTACGTCGAATCTCGGCCACTTCCTTAGCTGTGGTCGAACTGCTGGTTTGGGCAGTGCCGAGCGCCTGCCGCACCTGCTTGAGATCTTCCCCCAACCTGTCCAAGTCTTCCTTGGCATGGGTCAAACTATCCTGCGAGCGCACCAGCTGCAATTCGCTGTAGCAATCGCGGCCCAGGCGTGCAAACAGCTCCTGTATCTCACGCCGCGCATTGGGGATTTCCTGCTGATCGAACAAGTGACACAGGGCCGGCGCCACTTCCGGACCGACTCCGAGCACCCCAAGACCGTGGCCGTGGACGAATTCGAAATGACGGAATCGACTCCTGAGCTCGGCGAACAACTTGTAGACGCCAAAACCACGCTCGCGCACATTGGTATCGTGCATCACCACGACACCGCGGGAGCTCATCTTGGGCAACCACGATTCAAAATCGCGAGATACCGCCTCCAAGGTATGCAGACCGTCGATATGCAGCAAATCGATAGTGCCGTCCTCGAAATAACCCAATGCCTCGTCGAACGAGCTCTTTACCAGAGTCGAGAACCGCGAATACTGGGCAGCATTGTGCTTGCGGACTGTATCGTAGACCTCGTCGCCATAGAAGCCGGCGTGCTCATCGCCACGCCAAGTGTCCACGGCGAAGCAATTGGATGCCAAACCCAACCGGTCGATGGCCTGGCAGAACGCAAAGTAAGACGTACCGTAGTGGCTGCCCAGTTCGACGAGGACGCGAGGCGATAACGCCTCGACGAGCCAGAAGGCGAACGGTATATGTTCAGCCCAAGCCGAGGGCTTCAGATACGTCGGACGCATGAGTGCAGAAGGGAGCAACAGGTTCGGGACGACCCAGCCCTCTGCCGACGAAGATGGAAACTCCCTCTCGCGCACGGCGAGTTGGTTCTGATTAGCCATGGTTTTCTGTTCCTAAGCGGGTTATCACCCGCATCCACTATTGACCCACTATTGATTCGAGATCGAGGACAACCACGCCCTCCTGCGTGCCAATACTCTCTAAACCGCAACGTTTAGACCGCTTCGCTCTCCATTAGCGCCGCAAGTGCACGTCCCTGAACCGTCAGCGGCCCGACAGCCGCACTGTCGGAACTACCACCGTAGACCTGCAATACGCCTCCAAGCGCCTCCAGACCAGGCAACCCTTTGGCGTCCAGCACCCAACGGAAGCCGCACTTGTCGTTCAACAGGCCAAGCGCAGCCTTGACATCCGGTCGTGCCTGACGTTCGTGGGATTCGCCAGCCACCTCACCCTGTCCAGTCACCAGGCGCAGGTATCTCGGCATGAGCCCGCTTTCGGTTACAACCCAGCCGCTGACGTGGATCTCGTTGCCGATCCGCTCTATGGAGTCGATGCACCCGTTCAATTGCTCTTCTTCGACCACTTCGCCTTCGCTCGTTGCAGGAGGCTTGGAGGCGATGGCCTGGTAGGCCTGGAAGGCATCGAGCAGATCACCGTAGAACACCACGCGACCGCGTTCCATGACCATACCTTTGTTGCAGACATCACGCAAAAGGGCGAAATTATGGCTGGCCAGCATTACGATTTTGCTTCCACCGACTCTCCGCACCATGCGATCCTTGGCGCGAGCAAGGAACTCGGCATCGCCGGTGCCCACCCACTCGTCCAACAGCATGATGTCATGCTGCAATTCGGTGGAAATCGCAAAGCCCAGCCGCATTCGCTGGCCCGAGGAAAGGGTCTTCAGCCGGTGGTTCGACTTAGCCTCCAGGCCCGAGAACGCCAGAATCGGCTTCAGCATCCCGACGATGCTCGACGATGGGATGCCCATGGCATTTGCCCGCAGGAAGACGTTCTCCTTGACCGTGGCCTCGTTGTTGAAGCCAAGCGAAGTGTTCAGCAGCGCCTGACATGATCCCTTGACCGAGACTGTGCCGGAGGTTGGATGGTAGACGTTGTTCAACGCGCGCAGCAGGGTCGACTTGCCTGCGCCATTACGGCCGAGAATGGCCACGCGTTCGCCATCCTTGACACTAAGGGAGACATTGTCGAGTAGCGTACGGAACTCGCGGTGCGGGGGATCGAACAATGCGCTCAACAGCAACTTCCCCCAACTGGTCGTCTGCCTTTCGTTCTGAACGAACAACGGGACCCGCAACGTCAGGTTAGTCACTTCGATGGATGCAGTCATGGACCTACTCAAAGCCAAATGGGGACATAGCGCGCGTAGCGTCGGTACACTACCGAGGCAAGCAACCAGCCCACAATCGTCAGGCCAGCAACTGCGTACCACGTTGAGATAGCAATCGGTTCACCCAGTATCGGTGCGCGGACAATCTCTATCAGGTGATAAAGCGGATTGAGGCGCATCAGGAAACCCTGCAGCGATTGCGCCGGAGCCAAATTGCCATACCAGATGATCGGTGTTAGCACGAAACCGAAGATGAACAGGCTTCCCATCAGTTCTTGCACGTCCGGGAAGCGCGCTCCCAGCAGCGCGAACACGACCGCCATCCACACCATGTTAAGCAGCAACACCGGCATGGTTAACAACGACATCCATACCCCTTGCGCCTGGATATCGTCGGCCATCCACAGCGCGACCCCAAGGATCGGCAACGCGATAATGAAATAGAAAACGGCTTTCGCTGCGACCAGCAAGACGAAGTCGGTCAACCGGGTGTGCCCGTCGAGGATAAAGGCCTGGTGGGCCGACAACGTGCCCGAGGAATCGTTGATAACCGTCATCAACATGCGGAACAGCAAAAAGCCAATGCCCACATGCGCGACGAAATTACCAACATGGAAACTCTGGAGAGAAGCGAAATAACTACCCAGCCCCCATACATAAAAGATCGGAGGAACCAGCATCCACAGGACGCCCAGCCTGGAACGGCGATACTTCGTGATGATGTCGAGCCAGCCCGAATAGGTCCAGTATGTCGGATTCTTCAGACTTTCTGCTAAATGCTTGAATAGCATCAATGCTCCTTACTCAAGGCTACAGTCAGGTCGATCCGCAGATCCTCGACCGCTTCCACCCCCACGCTCAAACGCACCAGCGCATCGCTGATGCCGAGCTGGGCGCGGCGTTCGGCCGGGATCGAGGCGTGGGTCATCACCGCCGGGTGGTTGACCAGGCTTTCCACGCCGCCCAGCGATTCGGCCAGGGTGAACAGCTCGGTGCGCTCGCAGAAGCGCTTGGCCGCCTCGAAGCCGCCCTTGAGCACGATCGAGACGATGCCGCCGTAGCCGGACATCTGCCGGCCGGCGAGCGCATGCTGCGGATGCGAGGCCAGGCCCGGGTAGATCACCTTCTCGACCGCCGGGTGCGACTGCAGCCATTGCGCCAGCGCGAGCGCGTTGTCGCAGTGCGCGCGCATGCGCAACGGCAGGGTCTTCAGCCCGCGCAGGGCCAGGAAGCTGTCGAACGGGCCCTGCACGCCGCCCACGGAGTTCTGCAGGAACGCCATGCGCTCGGCGAGGTCGGCGTCGCCGCCGACCACCGCGATGCCGCCGACCATGTCCGAATGGCCGTTGAGGTACTTGGTCGCCGAGTGCACGACGATGTCCGCACCCAGTTGCAGCGGGCGCTGCAGCATCGGCGAGGCGAAGGTGTTGTCGACCACCACGATCAAACCATGCCTGCGCGCGACCGCCGCGACCGCGGCGATGTCGACGATCTTCAGCATCGGGTTGGTCGGGGTCTCGATCCAGACCATCCTGGTCGCAGGCGTGATCGCGGCCTCGAACGCCGCCAGGTCGGTCAGGTCGACGAAGCTGAAGTCCAGCGCGGCGCTGCGCCGGCGCACGCGCTCGAACAGGCGGTAGCTGCCGCCGTAGAGGTCGTCCATTGCCACGACGTGGTCGCCGCTGTCCAGCAGCTCGATCACCGTCGAGGTCGCGGCCATGCCCGAGGCGAAGGCGAAGCCGCGGCTGCCGCCCTCCAGCGCGGCGACGCAGCGCTCGTAGGCGAAGCGGGTCGGGTTGTGGGTGCGCGAGTACTCGAAGCCCTGGTGCTCGCCCGGGCTGGACTGGGCATAGGTCGAGGTCGCGTAGATCGGCGGCATCACCGCGCCGGTGCTGGGATCGGGCGATTGCCCGCCGTGGATCGCCAGCGTGGCGAGCGAGAGTCCGCTCGCGCCGTCCTGGCTGCTTGGTTTGCGGTCCGACATGGGTACTTCCGTCAAAGGGGCTGGATTCTATCAACTGCGCGACGGCGCGGTTGGACGCGCGCTCGCGCCGACACGGTGACGCCTACTGCACCCGCCGGCGCAGGTAGTTGAGCAGGTCGATGCGGGTGATCAGGCCCAGGAACTGCGCGCCGTCCATCACGATCGCGACCTGGCCGCGGTCGAATACCGGCAGCAGCGCCTCGATCGGCGACTTCACGTCCAGCCGGTCGAGCTTGCTGACCATCGCCACCGACACCGGGTCGCGGAACCGGGCTTCGTCGCCGTAGACGTGCAGCAGCACGTCGCTCTCGTCGATGATGCCGACCAGCTCGCCGTCCTCGATCACCGGCAGCTGCGACACGTCGTACAGCTTCATCCGCTGGTAGGCGGTGGTCAGCAGGTCCTTGGGCCCCACCACCACGGTGTCGCGCTGGCTGTACGGGCGCAGGATCAGGTCGCGCAGGTCGCCGTGCTGGGGACGCTCCAGGAAGCCGTTGTCCAGCATCCAGTAGTCGTTGTACATCTTCGACAGGTACTTGTTGCCGGTGTCGCAGACCAGCACCAGCACCCTCTTCGGCGCGACCTGCTCCTTGCAGTACTTCAGCGCCGCGGCCAGCAGGGTCCCGGTCGACGAACCGCCGAGGATGCCTTCCTTGGCCAGCAGCTCGCGCGCGGTGTGGAAGCTCTCCGCGTCGCTGATGGAATAGGCCTTCTTGACCCGGCTGAAGTCGGAGATCGCCGGCAGGAAGTCCTCGCCGATGCCCTCGACCAGCCAGCTGCCGGACTTCTCGCTGAGCGTGCCCTGGTTGATGTACTCGGTCAGGATCGAGCCCACCGGGTCGGCCAGCACCAGCTCGGTCTGCGGCGAGGCCTTGGCGAACGCGCGCGACAGGCCGGTCATGGTGCCGGAACTGCCGCAGCCGAACACGATGGCGTCGAGCTGGCCGTCCATCTGCCGCAGGATCTCCGGGCCGGTGCCGAACTCGTGCGCGGCCGGGTTGTCCGGGTTGCCGAACTGGTTGATGAAGTAGGCGCCGGGGGTCTCGGCGGCGATCGTGGCCGCCAGGTCCTGGTAGTACTCCGGATGGCCCTTGGCCACGTCCGAGCGGGTCAGCCGCACCTCGGCGCCCATCGCCTTGAGATTGAAGATCTTCTCGCGGCTCATCTTGTCCGGCACCACCAGGATCAGCCGGTAGCCCTTCTGCTGGGCCACCAGCGCCAGGCCCAGGCCGGTATTGCCGGCGGTGCCCTCCACCAGCGTGGCGCCGGGCTTGAGGTCGCCGCGCTTCTCGGCGGCCTCGATCATCGACAGGCCGATGCGGTCCTTGATCGAGCCCCCCGGGTTGGCGCTCTCCAGCTTGAGGTAGAGCTCGCAGACCCCGGTATCGAGGTTCTGCGCCTTGACGATCGGGGTCTCGCCGATCAGTTCGAGGACGGAGGCGTGGATGGCCATGGAGGTTCTGGGTTCGCGGTTCGGCATGACCGGCCATTATCCGACGAACCTGGCACAAATGGTCGGTTCGCTGCGTTCAGCTTGGCAAAACGCCCGGCCTGCCCTGGCCGCAAAAGGCGACGCGGACGGTGGCAGGCCGACGAGGAGGCCGCCACCGCCCGCGACGGTGAACTTTTCCGGGTTGTGGGGGAAGGTCAGTGGGTCATCTGATCGTACATCCGGGTGAGCTTCTGCTTGGCGAGCAGCTTCTCGCGCTTCATCTGGCCAAGGGTCATGTCGTCGATGGGAAGTACGCCGAGCTCGGCATCCATGCATTTCTTGTCCAGGAGCTTGTGACGTTGGTAAAGCTGCTTGAACTCGGGATCGGCCTTGATCAATGCGTCGATTTCGGACTGCGGTTGCCCTTCGAACATGGCTTTGCCTCCTTCTACTGACTGCTGAAAACAAGAACGCCCCGGCCGCGAGGCACGGGGCGCTGCTTGGGGAGGAAGGACGACGGACCCAACGCGACGCCGGCACGCGGATCGTGCGATCCAACCACCGCGTTCTGCGCTGCGTGCCACTGCGTCACCGGCCCGGCCCTCCATACGTCCAGGCGACGGGCTGCCACCTGGGTATCCGACCCTACGCCCCTGCCGGCGCTCCGGCAATAGGCGGACGCCACACTTTGGCGGGCGCGGCCGAATTCAGCATTGCCGCGTTCACCGGGCCGTTACCGGACGCCAGAATCCCCTTTTCGATCAAACACCTGGAACTTACGGCGCGATGACGACCTCGGCCGAGCGTGCCTTGGTCGCGGCACCCTTGCCGGCGCTGACCTGGAGCCGGTTGGCGCTCACCCCGCCCGCCACCAGCGCGTCGCGCAGCGCTTCGGCCCGCTTCCTGGCGTTGCCGGCATCGCCGTCGTAGCCGACGATGTTGACCCGCCCCTTCTTGCCGATCTGCAGGTATTCGGCCAGCGCCTTGGCCTGCGACGCCGCCTCGGCCGACAGCGCCGAGTTGCCGCTGGCGTAGGCGGCCCCGGGCAGCGTGAACACTTCGCCGCGTGCCTCGAAGCGCGAGGCCGGCAGCTTGGCCCCGGACATCAGCTCGGCCTCCTCGCGCGCCAGCTGGGCGGCCTTCTGCTGGGCCGCGTTGAGCCTGGCGGTCTGCTTGCCGGCCACGCTGTTCAGCGCCAGCTCGGCGTCCTGCCGCGCCAGCGCGTCCGCCTCCGACTGCAGGCGCAGCTGCTCGGCCGCCTCGGTCTGGATCTGGGCCTGCACCCGCAGGCGCTCGGCCTCCTGGCGCGCGCGCGCGGCCTCGCGGCGGCTGGCCTCGATCAGCAGTTCGTTGCGGGTGCTGGCCAGGCGGTCCAGCTCCTGTCGCGCCAGCGCGGTGCGTACGCTGGTCTCGGCGATCTCCACCCGCCGGTCGGCCAGGAAGCGCAGCTCCTCCTGGTCGCGGCGCTTGGCCTCGGCATAGGCGGCGATCGCCTGCTGGGCCTGCAGCCGCTCGTAGCGGGCCAGGTCGGCCGAGCGCGGATCGGCCTGCAGCACGGCCAGGCGCTGGTTGAAGGCGGCGACCTGCGGGTCGTCCTTGGCCGCCGCCAGCGTCGGCGCCAGCAGCAGGCCCAGCACGAGGGCGTGGCGGAGGCTCATCGGTCGCCCTCCGCGGTCGCCAGGCTGCTCTGCAACTGCGCCACCTCGGCGCGGCGTTGCTCCAGCTGGGCGTCGGTGACCGCCGCCTCGCTGCGCACCCGGGCCAGGTCGGCGTCGGCGGCCGCGCGCAGCGAGATCGGAGAGCGGTTCAGCAGGAATGCCGA
>DNXT01000195.1 GCA_003505795.1 Lysobacteraceae bacterium
CTCTTCCGATCTGCTGCTGATGGCCGAGATCCGCGGCACCCGGCCGCTGTCGGCGCTCATGGCCGAGCAGGTGCAGGGGCTGCGCGAGTGGGCGCGCGAGCGTACGGTGCCGGCAGAATGACCCCACCGCGGCGGCGCTGACGCCGCCGGCCGCGACCGCCGCACGGCTCCGGAGCCAGCAGCCGCTCGGACGGCAGGTGTGCATCTTCGGTCCGACTGTCCCCATCCGGCTGCTCGACAGGGCTCGGGCAACGCCACGCGTCCGGGCTCGACCGGTCAACTGCCGGCCGGTAGCGTGATCTGCACCCCGCCCCCGGCATCGAGCATGGGTCCATCGCCCGGGGCCCAGTCCGCCGGCGGTTCGGCCGCCTTGCCGTGCCGCGCCAGCTGCTGGCGCAGCGCCGCCAGCTCGCCGTCGCGCAGCATCGTCTCCACCCAGGCATACATCGCAGCGGACATCAGTTCGCCCAGGGTTTCCGTCGCCGCCGCCTGCTGCAGCCACTGGATCCGGCGCAAGCGCTGCTGCCAGGGCTCTTGCTCCGGCATGCCTGCGGTCAACTCGATCAGCGTCTTCAAACCCACCATCGGCACCAGCAGGTTGGAGCTGTCCTCCGCCAGCAACGCGGCCACGCTGGCGCATTCGTCCCAGCGCGCCGAGCCGGCCGGTTCGCCACGGCAGCCGTGCATTTCCTGCAGCAGCAGCCCCGGCTCGAACCCCTGCGACGCCCACACCTGCTGTGCTTCCATCAACGCGGCCGCACGCAGATCCAGATCCAGGCCGTGCCCGCGCAGCTGTTCGAGGATATGGGAAAAGCGCGCATCCGGCAGCGGCCAGTCAAGGCCGGCATAGGCTTCAAGCAGAGCCGGTCCCAGCAGTGCCGCGCCGCCCTGGAAGCGCGTCGCCGACGCGGCATCCTGCCAGTGGCGTTCAACCGCGGCCCGATCGCCGCGTCGGCGCGCGTCCAGCACCGCGCGCAGCTGTACTTCGGCGTTGTCCGGTTCCTGCCGCAACAGGAAGGCCAGCGCTCCGGCCGGATCGCAGCGCAACCCCATGCCTGCGCAGCCGTCGATCTCGAAGCGCGCCACCAGCGCATCGCGCGGCCGCGCATCCACGGCCGCCTGCAGCCAGGCACGCGCCTGCGCAGGCTGCATGCCGGCATCCACGGAAGCAGGGGCGGAAACGATGCCGCCCAGCTGGCCGGCGACATACAGCTTGCGCGCCTGGCCACTGTCGGCAAAGGCCTGCAGGCGCTGTTGCAGCTGTTGCTCGAAACGCTGTCCCCAGCGCCGGCCGGCCGCCTCGTTCTGCGGCGAGGCCAGGATTGCCTCGATCGCCTTGTGCCGCTCCGGCGTCATCTGCACGGCAGACGCCCCGGCCAATCCCGGCGCCAATACCCCCAGCAGCGCCACGACCGCTCCCCAGATCCGCTTCATTTCCTGTCCTTGGCAACGCCGGGCCGGCAGGTTCCGGCATGAACCGGGACCGTGTCAAACCCACCGGCGCAGCAGCCAGGTCCAGCCCGGCAAGGTCAGCAGCGACAGCAGGATGCTGTAGCCGACCATCGCCGCGGCCAGGCGCGGCGCCAGCCGGTGCGAGATCGCCAGCGCCGCGGCGGTGATCATGCTCGGCATCGCGGTCTCGAGCACGTTGACCCGCAACATCTCGCCCTGCATTCCCAGCGCCCACGACAGCGGCAGCGACAGCGCCGGCAGCACCAGCAGCTTCAGCGCCAGGCCGACGCCGAGCGGCCGCAGCTCGTCGGCCGGCAGGCGCAGCTGCAGCGAGAACCCGACCGCCAGCATCACCAGCGGCAGCATCGCGTCGGCCAGGCTCTTCAGGCCGGCGCCGATCCACTGCGGCGGCTGCGCCGGCATCAGGGTCAGCGCGAACAGCAGCGCCCATACCGGCGGAAAGCGCAGCACCCGCAGCACGATCGTGCGCGTGGTCGGCGGCGCGTCGCCGCTGTAGCGCGCCAGCACGTACAGACCGAACGTGGACAGCAGCACGAAGGTGCCGAACTGGTCGTAGACCACCGCGTACGGCAGGGCGTGGTCGCCGAGCAGCGCGCGCACCATCGGGAAGCCGATGAAGCTGGAGTTGGTCAGCGCCACGCACATCAGCAGCGCGGCATGTTCCTCGCGGCGGAAACCGAACAGCCGGCTGCAGCCCCACACCAGCGCGGTGGCCGCCACCGCCAGCAGCCAGGGCGAGACCATCAGCCCGACCAGCGAGCCGTCCAGCTGCAGCCGCGGCACGTAGGCCAGCACCGAGGCCGGCAGGCATACGTACAGCACCACCCGGTTGAGCACGTCGGCGGTGTTTTCGGGCAGCGCGCGCAGGCGCGCGAACAACAGGCCCAGTCCCAGCATCGCCAGGATCAGCGCAAATGCATCGAAAGCCATGTCGGCCGTGGTCGCCGGTGGGGACGGAAGGGGCGCTCAGGATCGCACAGGTCGCTGCCGCCGGGTCCGCGCCGCGCGCGCGGGGCTGGCGACCCGTCCACTGCAACGGACGCGGGCCGCGTGCACGTGCACGTGCGCGGACCG
>DNXT01000197.1 GCA_003505795.1 Lysobacteraceae bacterium
GAGACAGTTCGGTCCCTATCTGCCATGGGCGTTGGAAGTTTGAGAGGGGCTGCTCCTAGTACGAGAGGACCGGAGTGGACGAACCTCTGGTGTTCCGGTTGTCACGCCAGTGGCATTGCCGGGTAGCTATGTTCGGAAGCGATAACCGCTGAAAGCATCTAAGCGGGAAGCGCGCCTCAAGATGAGACTTCCCGGGGCACAAGCCCCCTAAAGGAACCATGTAGACTACGTGGTTGATAGGTCAGGTGTGTAAGCGCAGCAATGCGTTGAGCTAACTGATACTAATGATCCGTGCGGCTTGACCATATAACCTCAAGTTGCCTTGGTCCCAACGAATACGTTGGTAGATAACCAAATGCAAGCTACGTCACAAGTTAACTATGCGAGACTGCGCGCCTTGATCCGTTCCCTGGATGGCGACGCTCCAACCGTCTCCCTGGTGAAATTAGCGCTGTGGAACCACCCGATCCCATCCCGAACTCGGAAGTGAAACGCAGCTGCGCCGATGGTAGTGTGGCTCAAGCCATGCGAGAGTAGGTCATCGCCAGGGGCTTTACCCCTCAAACCCCCAGCCAGACGGCTGGGGGTTTGTTTTTGCGCGCACCGAAAACAGAAACCGACACCCGCCCGGTAGGAGCGACTTCAGTCGCGAGGGCTCTACCGGTAAAGCCTCATCGCGACTGACGGCGCTCCTACAAACACATCCGCTTAATCAGGTCGACAATCTCTGAACTGCCTACGCGGCAGTGAACGCGAATCAGGCCAAGCGCGAGGCAGGCGATTGTTTCTGAGCTGCCTGCTCGGCAGTGAACGCTACGGGCGCCGACAAGACAGTCCACAGAGATTTCCAAGCTGCCTGCGCGGCAGGCGAAGCGCCTACAATCCACTGTATGCCCGAATTGCCCGAAGTCGAAACCACCTTGCGCGGCCTCCAGCCCCATCTGGTCGGGCAGAGGATCCATGGCGTCATCCTGCGGCGGCCCGACCTGCGCTGGCCGATTCCCGAGCAGATCGAGCGCTGCCTGCCCGGCTCGACGATCACTGTGCTGCGCCGGCGCGCGAAGTACCTGCTGATCGATACCGACGGCCCCGGCAGCGCGCTGCTGCACCTGGGCATGTCCGGCAGCCTGCGCGTGCTGCCCGGCGATACGCCGCCCAAGGCGCACGATCATGTGGACATCTCCCTGGAAAACGGCAGGTTGCTGCGCTTCAACGACCCGCGCCGCTTCGGCTGCCTGCTGTGGCAGGAACGCGGGCAGGCGCACCCGCTGCTCGGGGAACTGGGGCCGGAACCGCTGTCGGACGCGTTCGATGGGCGCTACCTGCATCGCCTGAGCCGCGGGCGCTCGGCACCGGTGAAGACCTTCCTGATGGACCAGCGCATCGTCGTCGGCGTGGGCAACATCTACGCGGCCGAAAGCCTGCATCGTGCCGGCATCAGCCCGCATCGTGCCGCCGGAAAGGTGTCGCTGGCGGCCTACGAGCGGCTCGCCCAGGCGGTCAGGGAGATCCTCGCCTATGCGATCGAGCGCGGCGGGACCACCTTGCGCGACTTCATCAGCCCCGACGGCGCACCTGGCTACTTCGAGCAGGAGCTGCTGGTGTACGGCCGCGAAGGCGAGCCCTGCCGGCGCTGCGGACAGCCGCTCAAGCACGCCGTGCTGGGCCAGCGCGCCACGGTCTGGTGCAGCCGCTGCCAGAGGTGACCGCCTTCACTGTCCGGCGGCGCGGCGCGCTATAGTCCGCGCCATCTCGGGCGGTCGGAGTCCGCCATGGTCGATGCGATGGATATCACGCTGTGGCTGGGCTCTGCCCGCGCCGGCGACCGCGAGGCGCTGGATCGCGTTCTCACCGTGCTCTACCAGGAACTGCGCAGCATGGCGCGGCGCCAGCTGGCGGGGCAGAACGGGCAGACCCTGAACGCCACTGCGCTGGTGCACGAGTCCTACCTGAAGCTGCTGGGTTCCGGCGGCGGAGCCCGCTTCGACGACCGTGCGCACTTCTTCGCCTATGCGGCGTCGGCGATGCGCAGCGTGATGGTCGACCACGTGCGCAGCCGGCTCGCGCGCAAGCGTGGCGGCGACCTGAAGCGCGTGGCCGAGATCCCGGAAGACAGCGAGAGCCCGGTCCGGCTGGACGACAACCTGCTGGCGCTGGATGCGGCGCTCAACCGCCTGCACGACGTCGACGAGCGCCTGGCGAAGGTGATCGAGCTGCGCTACTTCGCCGGCCTGTCGGAACTGCAGATCGCCGAGCTGATGCAGCGCTCCGAGCGCAGCATCCGCCGCGACTGGCAGAAGGCGCGGTTGCTGCTGCTGGCATCGATGCAGGAACGTTGATCCGCGACGATGGACGCCGCCCGCTGGCAACGGCTGTCTCCCCTGCTCGACGAACTGCTGGAACTGCCGGGCGCGTTGCGCGCGCAGCGCCTGCTGCAGCTGGCCGATCACGACCCCGATCTGGCGCGGCAACTGCGCGCCCTGCTGCAGATGGAGCACGCGGCCGGCGACTTCCTGGACGGGCCGCTGCTGGCCGCCGCGGCGCCGCACTTCCGCACAGGCGACCGGATCGGCGCCTACCGCCTGGTGGCCCTGCTCGGCGAAGGCGGCAGCGGGCAGGTCTGGCACGCCGAGCACCTGCAGCGGGCGGAGCCGGAGGGACTGGCGCTCAAGCTGCTGCACCGGGACTGCGTCGATGCCGAGGCGCGCCGGCGCTTCCTGCGCGAAAAGGAGATCCTGGAGTCGCTGTCGCATCCGGGCATCGTCGAGATCGTGGCGGCCGGCGCCACGGCATCGGACCAGCCCTACCTGGTGTTGAAACGGGTCTGCGGCGAAGCGATCACGGATCATTGCCGGCGGCTGCAGCTGGCCTTGCCGGCGCGGATCGCGTTGTTCCTGCAGGTGTGCGAGGCGGTCGCGCACGCGCACGGCCGGGGCGTGGTGCATGGCGATCTCAAGCCCGCCAACATCCTGGTCACCGCGCAGGGCAGGGTGAAGTTGCTGGATTTCGGCATCGCGGTGTGCGCCTGCGCCGGCGATGCCGCCGTAGCCGAGGCGTTCACCCTCCACTATGCCGCGCCGGAGCAGATCCGCGGCGAAGGTGCGCAACCGTGCAGCGACCTCTACGCGCTCGGCGTGCTGCTGTACGAGCTGGTGACGGACCGCAAGCCCTATCGCCTGCGCCGGCACAGCGACGCCGAATGGGAGAAGACGCTGCTGTCGCTGGAGATCGAGCCGCCCTCGCTGGCGATGCGATGCGCGCGGTCCGAGCGCGAGCCCGCGGCCGCGGCGATGCGGCTGGACGCGATCGTGCTGCAGGCGCTGCAGCCGCAGACCGCGCGGCGCCAGCCCTCGGTCGACGCCTTGGCCGCGCAGCTGCGTGCCTATCTGGAATCCCGTTCATCCGCGCGCGGCTGGGTAAGCCGCCTGCGGCAACGGGCCTGGCGGATCGGCGGTTGAGCATCGGACCGGTTACCGACTGCACTCGCGCATGGGAATGGACGAGAATCGAACCGGTCCAACAAGGGGAATCCCATGCCACAGCGCCGCGCGCGATACGGATGCCGGCTGCTGCCTGCCCTGCTGGCGACGGCGGTCGCGGCGGCATCCGCGTCCACGCCGGTGCCGGAGCTGGCGCTGGACAACGGCACCCTCCGCGTCGTGGCGACGCCCGCGCTGGGCGGTCGGGTGCTTTCGCTGCAGCGCGCCGGCCGGCCGAACCTGCTCAAGGTGGGCGACGCGGTGCTGCAACAGCCGCGGCCGCAGGTGTCGGCACAGGCGGACGACATCGCCTACCTGGCCCACGACGTGTGGGTCGGGCCGCAGAGCCAATGGTGGATCCACCAGCAGGCCAATCCGCAACGGGCCCGCGAGCGGGCCAACTGGCCGCCGGATCCCTACCTGTCGTTCGCGACGACGCGCATCGTCCGGCAGGATCGCCGGCAGTTGCTGCTGGAGGGCGTGGACAGCCCGGTCAGCGGGGTGCGCCTGAGCAAGCGGATCGCGTTGTCGCCGGAGCGTGCGGACACGGTCGACGTGGAAGCGAGCGCGCGCAACATCCGCGACTGCGACGTCGCCTGGGACCTGTGGTTCAACACCCGGGTGAGCGCGGCGACGCGCGTGTTCGTGCCGGTCGCCGGCGCGGCCGACATCCGCGTCCAGCCCGCGCAGGGCGCCGCCACGCCGCTGCCGGCGCGATTGGAGTCCGGCCTGTTCGTGCTCGATGCGGCGACGCCGGACGATGCGGTCCATCGCGGCAAGTTCCTGCTGCAGCCATCGGCCGGCTGGATGGCCGGCTTCGCCGACGGCCAGGTGCTGGTGATCCGCTTTGCCCACCAGCCGGCCGCGCGGATCCATCCCGAGCAGGGCCAGGTCGAGCTGTACCTGGACGCGCCGGCCCACGCGCCGGCGAGCGGCCTGCTCGAGATGGAAGTGCACGCGCCCTACCGCCGGTTGCGCCCGGGCGAGCGGATGCAGGCCGCCGAGCGCTGGACCGTGCTGCGCTACGACGGGGCCGACGACGTGCCGTCGCAGCGCCGGTTCCTGTGCTCGCAGGCGCAGGAACTCGGCCTGGCCGGCGCCTGCACGCGCTGACGGCCTCGCCGGGTTCATGCTCCAGCCATCGCCGTCATCGGCGACTGGCTATGATGTGGCCGTATTCAACTTCCGCGACCGCTCCATCCATGCAACGACGCCAATTCCTGAAGAACGCCACCGCCGCCCTGGCCACGCTCGGATTGCCTGCCGTGCCGCAATGGGCCTTCGCGGCCGACGCGGTCGGCCTGCGCCGGCTCGGCCAGCCGCAGCCGTTCGACTATGCGTGGCTTAAGGGCCAGGCGCGGGCGCTGGCGGCGCAGCCGTACAAGAGCCACAAGCGCACGCTGCCGGCGCCGGTGGAGAGTCTGAGCTGGGACCAGTACCAGTCGATCCGCTACCGCCAGGACCACGCGCTGTGGGCCAACGGCGACGCGAAGTTCCAGGCCAAGTTCTTCCATCTCGGGCTGTACTTCCACAGCCCGGTGCGGATGTACGACGTCGTCGGCGGCCAGGCGCAGGAGCTGGCCTACGATCCGGCCGCCTTCGACTACGGCAGCAGCGGCCTGAAGGGCAAGTCGCTGCCCAAGGAGCTGGGGTTCGCCGGCTTCAGGCTCAACACGCGCAAGGACACCGACCGCGACTTCGCCGCGTTCCTGGGCGCCAGCTACTTCCGTGCGGTCGGCAAGGAGGGGCAGTACGGGCAGTCGGCGCGCGGGCTGGCGATCGATACCGGAACCGGCGGCCCGGAAGAGTTCCCGGACTTCATCGCCTACTACCTGGAGCAGCCGGCCGCCGACTCCGACACGGTGGTGGTGTACGCGCTGCTGGACTCGCCGAGCGTGGCCGGTGCCTACCGGTTCGCGATCACCAACGGCGACGTGCTGGTGATGGACATCGACAGTGCGCTGTATCCGCGCAAGGCCATCGAGCGGCTCGGCATCGCGCCGTGCACCAGCATGTACCAGGTCGGCGAGAACGATCGCCGCATGGACTGGGACTGGCGCCCGGAGATCCACGACACCGACGGCCTGGCGATGTGGACCGGCGGCGGCGAATGGATCTGGCGGCCGCTGTGCAATCCGCCGCAGCTGCGCTTCAACATGTTCGTCGACGAGAACCCGCGCGGCTTCGGCCTGCTGCAGCGCGACCGCAATTTCGACCACTACCAGGACGACGGCGTGTTCTACGAGAAGCGCCCGTGCCTGTGGGTGGAGCCGAAGGACGGCTGGGGCAAGGGCTCGGTGCAACTGGTCGAGATCCCGACCGTCGACGAGACCTTCGACAACATCGTCGCGTTCTGGAACCCGGAGGCCAAGCCGCAGCCGGGCCAGGAAGTGCTGCTCGGCTACCGGCTGTACTGGGGCGCGCAGCCGCCGGCGTCCTCGCCGCTGGCGCACTGCGTGGCCTCCCGCACCGGCCTCGGCGGCGTGGTCGGGCAGAAGCGCACCCACTTCTCCTGGCGCTTTGCGGTCGACTTCGCCGGCGGCGGCCTCGAAGCGCTGGCCAAGGCCAACGAGCTGAAGATCGAGGCGGTGCTGCAGCTGTCGCGCGGCAAGACCGAGATCGTCTCCGCACGCCCGCTGCACGAGATCAAAGGCTACCGCGCGATGTTCGACGTGGTGCCGCCGGACGAGGGCACCGAGCAGATCGACATCCGCCTGTACCTGAGCCACGCCGGCAAGCCGCTGACCGAGACCTGGCTGTACCAGTGGACGCCGCCTCCGGCGGCCGAGCGAAAGCTCTATTGAGCTGGATTGGAAGAGGACTGCCGCGGGAGTGAAATCATGCGTGACCCGCGGCACTGTCTGCCTGCGCTACCGGAGCATAGTGGCTACGCCGGCCAACACGGCCGGAACCGCCAATAGGTTGCCTAACGTAATCAGAAGGCAACCGGCATGGAACCGGACCCAGTCTCCGGGCCGTACCCGGAGCCGGAGGATGAATAGCTGGAGCAGAGCAAACAGCGCCGCCAGCATCATCGCAGCAAAGCCTGCCGCCGCCGCCATAGGTCCCGAAGCAATCACGGCGAGGACAAGCAGCCCGAGCGCGGGCAATCCGGTATAGGGCAAATAGCCGGCAGCGAATCGCAGATCCACCGGCATTCGGGAGGGATCGGCCGGCGGGCGGGGCCTGCGCGCAGCACGGACGGCAACCCAGTTGATGAGAAGGCACAGGACCAGGGGCACACCGAGCAGCGCGAAGAAGATTGCCCAGTGGGCCGTTTCGAGTCTCATGCTCCGCCGCTATCTTCCTGTTCTCCCGACCAATGGCCGCGAGCAGCGCACCAAACGGCGAATCCCATTATCTTCCGGGCAGATCCTCGAGGTCACAGCAACGGCGCCTGCAGCGGGTCGATGCGGCCCTCCCCGCGCATGACCTTCTTGAACTCGGCGCGGCTGACCGAGACATAGCGCTCGTTGCCGCCGATCTCCACCTGGGGGCCGTCCTGCACCGCGTGGCCCTGCTCGTCGACGCGCACGTTCATGGTCGCCTTGCTGCCGCTGTGGCAGATGGTCTTGATCTCCTGCATCTCGTCGGCCCATGCCAGCAGGTACTGGCTGCCCTCGAACAGCTCGCCGCGGAAGTCGGTGCGCAGCCCGTAGCAGAGCACCGGAATCCGCAGCTGGTCGACCACCTCGCTCAGCTGCCAGACCTGCGCCCGGCTCAGGAACTGCGCCTCGTCCACCAGCACGCAGTTGAGCGTGCCGGCGAGCGCGATGTCGCGCTCGACCAGCTCCAGCAAGTCGGTATCGCGGCCGAAGGCCAGGCCGTCGGCGCGCAGGCCGATCCGCGAGGCCACCACGCCGGCGCCGGCACGGTGGTCGAGCTGGGGGGTCAGGATCAGCGTGCGCATGCCGCGTTCGCGGTAGTTGTGCGCGGACTGCAGCAGGGTGGTGGTCTTCCCGGCGTTCATCGCCGAGTAGTAGAAGTAGAGCTTGGCCATATCGAGGATTCTACTGGCGCGGCCGGCGACCCCCTACTCCGAACCGTCTGGCGACGTGTTTTCGACCGCGCCGATCTGTACTTGACCTTGGCGCCCCATCAATTCGTCCTGGGCCTTCCAGTAGGCGTCCGGCTTCCAGAAGCGATCCTGATAGAAGCTGGCGGACGCTACGCGTGAATAGCCGCCATTGGTTCCCGGTAGGTAGGTTTCTGAGGTGCCAATGAAACCGAGACGGCTGCCGGCGACCTGGTTGCGTTGTACGCGCAGCACGCGTTCCAGACGGGGCTTGGCAGACGGATCGCCATATTTGGCATAGAGCTTGCGGCCCACCTGTACAGAGTGTCGGCGCTCATCTTCGTCGAGCTGTTTCCAGTAGTGCTCGCGCTTGGCGACGAACAGGGGCAAGCCGCGCTCGGCTGCCATGTCCATCCACACATAAGCGAGGGCATGATCGGCGTCCCCGCCTTCGCCGTTCCAGCACATTTCCGCCAGTGCGGCCTGGGAGAGCTTGTCGGCGTAACGCGCCGCCATCTGGTAATAGCGCCGGGCCTCCTCTGTACGACCGGCCTTGTAGGCATCTGCACCCAGCTTCCGGTAATGCTGATCCGGGTGGCTTTCGCGCATCGACGTGGAATCGGCGACTTCCACGTCGAGCCGCGACATCGCCGTCTGCGCCGGCGCAGACCACGTGGCGAGCGGCAGCAGAAGCATGGTCGGAATCAGCGCCCGCATGAACCCTCCGAGGCCGAGTGCAATCAGTCTACGACCGGCTGCTGCTGAGGCGCGCCGACCTCAATGGTTCCGCTGGGATACGCCAGGACCTGATCCTGCCAGGCCCAGTACTGGGCCGGTTCCCAGAACCGCTTCTGGTAGTAGCGAAGCGAGCTGACTTGCTTGTTGCAAATGAGCTGTCCGTCGCGGGTCGTCCAGTCGCCGACGCACAGAGTAAGTTGGCCGGTGTTGGCGCCGATGCGGCTGCCGGGCACGGTTTCCTTGCGCGTTACGCGCATCTCGCGCTCCAGTCGCGGCTTTGCCACCTTGTCGGCATATTCGGCATAGATCGCCTTGCCTTCGTGCAGCGCGCGTTCGCGCTCTTCGGGCGAAAGGGCCTGCCAATAACGCTCGCGATCGGCGACCAGTAACGGCGTGCCGCGTTCGGCGGCTAGGTCCATCCATGCGTATGCCAGTGCGCGATCCTGCGTGACGCCATTGCCGCTCCACAGTAACTGCGCCAGCAACGCCTGCGAGAGCTTGTCGGCATAGCGCGCGGCGATTCGGAACTGCCTGATGGCTTGATCGTTCTCGCCACGGCGCAGCGCTCCTAGTCCGCGCAGCCGGTTGAGCTGGTCTGGGTGCGCGCTCATGAAACTTTCGGAGTTGATCACATCCATGTCCTGCGGATCGAGCTCCGCGGCTTGGGCTCGTACTTCAGCCGATGCGGCCATCGCACCGGCAAGCGGTATCAGCAGCAATGCCTTGCTCCAGCAGGTCGCGGCCATGGATCCTTCCTTACGCTCCGACGGATTCCGCTTCAATAGAACATTGATCCACCGCGGTCAATCCCCTTCGTGCCGCCGGTTCGCGGAAAATTTGATGAGGATTCCGCTGGCGGCGTTCTTCTTCCCGCTCGCCGAAGACCCAAATGGGATCAACACTTGTGGTCAAGTCGTTGCCTTGGCCTCCCGTCCCGCCGCATACCGGGAAAGCATCTATCATCCGCCTTGGGGAACTACATCACGACTTGGGGAAGTCATATGAAATCATTCGCTGCACCCGCGCTGGCGCGGGTGGGGTTGCTCGCTGTCGTCCTGCTGGTCGCCGCCTGCGGTGGCGGCGGTTCGGGGCGTCCCGACGAGGGCGGCACCACGCCACCGTCGCCACCGCCGTCCGGGACGCCGGCTCCGCTGGAGCTGCGCAGCCTGGAACTGGCGCAGACGCACGTGATCGGCGCCGAGGGGCGGCAGATGCAGTCGGCCAACGACCGCGCCGCCAACCGCAGCAGGCGCCTGGACCTG
>DNXT01000098.1 GCA_003505795.1 Lysobacteraceae bacterium
GGAGCGGCGGGTGCCGGCCTCGCCGGCCTTGCCGGCGCTGCCGCGATGATGCGCACCCTCCTGAGGTGCCCGCTTTCGTGCGGCGCGGGCACGGCGGCGCCACGGCATGCGCCCCTCGCACAGCATGGCCGGTGCCGGGGGCGTGTAAGCTGCACGGGTGAACAGCGACAACGCCGCCGAGAACTCACAGCGCCTGGCCGAGCTGCGGCGCGAGCACCGCGACCTCGACCAGGAGATCGCCCGCCGCATCGCCAACCTGGAAGCGGACGAGATGGCGATCAAGCGGATGAAGAAGCGCAAGCTGCAGCTCAAGGACCGCATCGCCCAGCTGGAAAGCCTGCTGATCCCGGACGAGCCGGCCTGAGCCGGCGCGCGGCGACGGCGTACCCGACCGGCCGCTGCAAACATCCGCTGGAGCGGTTCGCAGATGCTGGAGCAGGCCGGCGGGCGCGCCGTCCCGCACCTGCGCTTCGATCGGCGTCACCGGCGGCCTGTTCGGCTGGGCCCGCCGGGCGGGAATCGTCAGGGACAGGCAGTCACCGCGCTGCCCGGGGCGCTGGGCTGCGTCGCGCATAGCGCGGCATCGAGCGCGCGGCGCGCGTCGAGGGTGTAGTGGTTGTCCTCGCCGAACTGCCGCGCGTAGGCGGCGTAGGCGTGCTGCAGCAGCGGCACGGCCTCGGAAGGGCGCGCGCGCGCGGCGTGCAGCCTGGCCAGGCCCATCTGTACCTCGAGCGTGTGCGGATTGTCGGCGCCGAGCGCGGCGACCGAGCCGCGATGCGCGCTGCCGAGCACGTGCGCCGCCTCGTCCAAGCGCGACAACGCCAGCAGGTTCATGCCGTGCAGATAGGAGAAGCGCAGCCGCGTGGGGCTGTCGTGGTCGCCGAGCGCGACGAGGTCCTCCTCGGCCCTGGCGAACTGTTCTTCGGCCTCGGCGAAGCGGCCGGCGCGGCTGTGCAGCACGGCGAGATTGGTGCGTGCCTTGGCCAGCGCGTTGCGGTCGCCGGCATCGAACGCGAGCTGCGTGGCGATCACGCCCGCGCAGGCGGCCTGCCCGGCGTCGTATCGCTCGCGCCAGATGTACCAATAGCAGCTGGCCCGGTGCGAGAGCAGCGTGGTTTCCAGGTCGGCAAGGCCGAGCTTCCCGCGCAGCGCATCGGTATCGTCGATCAGTTGCCTGGCCTCGTCGAAGCGCGAGTCGTCGGTGAGATCGGTGGCCAGCCGGTAGCGCGCCTGCTGCGTGCGCGGGTCGCCGAGGCCCAGGTGCCGCTCGAACAGCGCCACCGCACGGCGCTCCTGCTCGATGGCCTGCGCGATCTGCATCGCTTCGCCGTACACCTGTCCTATGGTCATGCGCACGGTGGCCTCGACCACGGGCTGGTCGCGCAGGCGCTCGTCGATGCGTCCGACGGCGCGGTCGATGGCTTCGCGGACCGTCGGCTCGCGGTTGCCGTCCAGCGCATAGGGCGAGGCGGCGCTGAGCACGTCCTGGTTGAAGAAGCGGTTGACGGCGTCGGCGATGGCGGCGTTCTCGCGCGCCACGCGGCTGGCCGCCTCGGTCGCGTCGCGGGCGCTCTGCACCCGTCGCTGCTGCCACAGCGACAGCAGCAGGAAGGCCGCCAGTACCACGATGCCCGCATGCAGCCAGCGCCGCTTCTGTTTCAGCGCGGCCAGTTGGCGGCTCTGGCGCTCCACCGCCTCGGCCTGCCTGCGCTGCTGTTCGCGCGCGGTCCGACGGGCGGGCAGGTCGCGCACGTGGCAGGCCAGGGTGACCGCATCGATCAGCCGCCGCTCCGGCCGGGCCGCGGCCGCCAGGGCGATGTCCTCGCGCAGCAGCTCGTCGTCGATGTCGTGCTCCCAGCCCGGCGCAAGCGGCCGGCGCAGGTCGCCAACCGCCAGTTGGTACAGCAGCACGCCCAGCGAGAACACGTCGCTGCGCTGGGTCGACAGTTCCCCGGCGATGATCTCCGGTGCCAGGTACAGCAGGCTGCCGGCCTGCGGCGAGACGTGGCTGGTGGATACGGTCAGGGTCAGGCCCAGCTCGGCCAGTTGCAGCGAAGGCGCCGCTTCGCCGGCGCCCAGGTCCGAGAGCACGATCCGCCACTGCCCGTCCGCATCGGGCTGCGGGTACAGGTTCTCCGGCTTCAGGTCCTTGTGGATCACGCCGATCTCGTGCAGCACGGCCACCGCGTCGCACAGGCTGGTGAACAGCGCCAGCCGCCGCTCGAGCGGCAGCGTGTCCAGCCCCCCCTGCGCCACCGCCCAGGCGTGCAGGTTGCCCTGCTCGTAGTACGGCATCTCCAGGAAGAACGGGGACTGGCTGAGGTTGCTGCCCAGCACCGGCGCCACCCACGCCTGCTCGGGCTTGACCGCCTGGATGTAGCGCGACAGGCCGATCTCGCGCTTGAGGCTGCGCAGCCCGGCCTCGGAGGCGGCGAACTTGATCGCGCGCGTTTCGCCGTCGTCCGCCACCGCCAGCCAGATGACCCCGGCGCTGCCCTCGCCCAGCGGCTGTCGCAGCCGCCAGCCGGGCCGATACGGCAGGTTGTCGCCTTCGCGCAGGCGCCCGGGCTGCTGCGGATGCGCTTCCACCTGCGCATGCGGCACCGCGGTGAACGCCACCGTCGCCGCCAGCCGGTAGCCGTAGCCATGCACCGCCTTCAGCGCCGCGCCCTCGCTGCCCAGCGCGGCGCGCAGGCGACTGATCGCCTTGGCCAGCGAGTTCTCCGACACCATCCGGTCCGGCCAGCCGGCTTCCAGCAGTTCCTCCTTGGTGACCACCTCGCCGGTGTGGCGCAGCAGCGCCAGCAGCACGTCGTAGCTGCTGCGGTCCAGGTCGACGACCCGCTCGGACACCCGCAGCTCGGCGACCTGCTCGTCCAGCACCGCCGCGCCGAACTGCCAGATACCGGACGGGCGCGAACGGGCCGGACCATATGGCCTGTCCTTTTCCATGCCTTTCCCCCTGCAATCGCCCGGTAAGCATCGGTCGATTCGATGGCCCAGGCAATGGGGCGCATCGGGTTTCAACGGGCTTCCGCACCGATTCAGAACTTTTCACAACTCTTCAGGGAAAAGGAATGAATCCGGCGCGGAAACGCAGTGGACTGATCGCGGCAACGGATCGGCCATGGCCCGCATGGCCATGCCACAGGGGGAAACGCATGAAACAGATCGCATGCACCGCGCTGGGCCTGCTGCTCGCCGCGACGACCGGCCACGCCCTGGCCCAGGCCCTTACGCCAGGCACCTACGCAATGGAGGGCGGCAGCTACCGGATACGGATCGAGCAGAGCGACGATGGCCTGCTGGTGAGGGAGCCGAACAAGGACTCCACCTACCTCCGCCAGGACGACGGCAGCTACCACTTCTACAACCCCAATACCGGCACCACCTACGGTCTGCGGGTGGTCGACGGACGCTCCATCGAGGCCTTCAAGCCCTTTGCCGAGGGCGGCACGCCCACTCGTCTGGTGCTGCTCGCGGCGGCATCCTCCGGGCCCAGCGCCGGACCCGGCTCGGCCGCCGGCGATGCCATCGCCGGGGTCGCGCGCAAGTACGAGGCGCTGGCCCGGAGCGACCCTGGCAATGCGCATGTGTGGAGCGCCTGCGCCGCCGCCGCACAATCGCGCGCAACCTCCAACGATGCCGAGTTCACCGAATACGTGGGCCTGCTGATGCAGATGCTGCGACCGATCTCCACCACGCCGGGAGCCACGCCCTGCCCGGATGCGATCCCGCAGGCATTGTGGTGAGGGCGATGAATACATGCTTCCGTCCCACGTCGCGGAGTTCCTTGCCATCGTGGAGAACGCCAAGTCGGGATTTGCCGCCAGAACGTATCGGGTGAGCAAGCCGAACGAGGAGGCGTACACGGTGATCGCCTATCGCGGTACGAACTTCTTCCAATGGCGTGACTGGTTCCATGGAAATCTCTTCGATGCCCAGTACAGGCAGGGGCTTTCCCATTTCCTGTCGATCAGGAGCCAGGTTCCCGCCGGCACCCGCATCGTGGTCGTCGGACATTCCCTCGGGGGCGCCATCGCCACTTACGTTTCTCTGCGTGCCGAGAACGCGCCTGCATACATCTTCAACTCGTCGCCGCGCCTGACCCGTGGTCCGGCGATCGCCAATCCGCGAGTGGCCGTATCCCAATATGGGGAAGTGTTGGTGGCGCTTCGCAAGCCCTTCATCAACGCGGGCGGGGTTTATACGACCATCAATTGCACCAACGGGGGCCCCTTCTCGAGGCATACCCAGCGTTATCTGGCAGATTGCCTGACGCACATCGCGGCATGGGAGGACCCCAACGCGCTTGCGAGTCTCGAAGTGAACGCGATGTCGCCGCGCAGGCGCGTGTTCGATGCCACAGCCGGCAATTGACCCCGGTGGCAGGGAAGTCCGCAGGGAGACTCGTCCGTCCTGGCGTGCGGATCATCCAGCGACATGCGGTCCCTCATGTGCGGCAATGTACGGCGCCGGCCGGCCCTCAATCGGCCGGCGCTTCCACTTCCGGCCTGGCCGCGGCCGGGCTGACCCGCTCGATGGTGTGGCGCAGCTCGCGGCCGAGGATGAACTTGGCGTCCTTGGCCCACGCGTCCAGCCGCTCGTCGAACAGCAGCTTGCTGTTCTCGTCCGGCCACACCAGCTTCAGTTCGCGCAGCTTCTGGATGAAGCTGCGGAACAGCGCCTTGTCGAAGAATTCCGGCGCGGCCGGCGCGTACAGCAGGCTCAGGCGCTGCGCGGCCTGCTGGCACAGGCTTTCCAGCTCGCCGGCACCGAGCGTGCCGGGGCCGTTCTTCACCAGCACCGAGATCGCGATGTAGTAGCGCTCGAACGCCTGCTGCAGCGAATGGCCGATCGCGCGCAGGCGGAACACCTCGTCGGTCTGGCCGGTGTTGCGGGCGAGGATGCCGCCGTCGTCCTCGCTGACGTTCTGCAGCAGGCCCTCGCGCACGAACACCTCGATGGTCCGCTCGATGCGCGCGGCGAACTGGTCCTCGCTCCACGGCAGGAACAGCTCGGCCTGCAGGAACGGGTACACGGTGCGGCCGAGCCGGATCAGGCCGGCGCGGCTCATGCGGCGGTTGTTCTGGAAGCAGCACGCCACCCACGAGGAGGCGGTGAACAGGTGCAGCACGTTGTTGCGGAAGTAGCTCAGCAGCACCGCGGTGTCGCCGCTGACGCTGAGCACGTCGCCGAGCGGATGCGGGGTGCGCGTGAGCACGGCGATCTCCTCGGCGTGGGCGATGATGCGCTCGGGCGAGTGCGGGGTCACCGTGACCCGGTCCGAGTACGGCATCTCCGCCAGCAGCTTCTTGCACAGCTCGATCTGCGCGATCAGGTCGACCTCGCCCATCGCGTGCTTGGGGGTGGACAGCAGCGCCAGCGCCAGCAGGTTGATCGGGTTGACGTCGGCGGCGCCGTTGACGTGCACCTGGATCTGCTGGGCCAGGCTGTCGACCGCGCCGGCCAGCCAGGCCGGCTTCTCGTCCTCGGGCACCGGCTGGCCGTCCCAGTCCGGCGCGTGCCGGGCCAGCACGTCGTTGAGCGCGATCGGCTCGCCGAAGTTGACCACCACCTGGCCGTAGTTCTGCTTGAGCACCTTGGGGATGCTCCACAGCAGGCCCCAGATCGATTCCTTCTCCTTGGGCCGGCCGGACAGCTCGTCCAGGTAGCTGTTGCCCTCCATCAGCTTCTCGTAGCCGATGTAGACCGGCTGGAACAGCACCGGCTTGCGCGGCTGGCGCAGGAACGCGCGCAGCGTCATCACGATCATGCCGCCCTTGGGCTGCAGCAGCCGGCCGGTGCGCGAGCGCCCGCCCTCGACGAAGTACTCGATCGAGTAGCCGCCGGCCACCAGCTGCGCGACGTATTCGCTGAGCACCGCCGAGTACAGCGCGTTGCCGCGGATCGAGCGGCGGATGAAGAACGCGCCGCCCTTGCGCAGCAGGGTGCCGACCACCGGCAGGTTGAGGTTGATGCCGGCCACGATGTGCGGCGGCACGATGCCGCGCTCGTACAGCAGGTAGCTCAGCAGCAGGTAGTCCATGTGGCTGCGGTGACTGGGCACGTAGACCACTTCGTGGCCCGGCGCGGCCTGCTTGAGCTTGTCCAGGTGATGCACCAGCACGCCGGCGTAGATGCGGTTCCAGACGTGGCTGAGCAGGAAGCTGGCCGAGCGCACCACCGGGCTGGAGTAGTCGGCGGCGATCTCCCAGGCGTAGGCATGCGCCTTGCGCCAGGCCTCGACCGGCTTGGAGTTGTCGCGCTTGGCCTGCACCGCGATGGCCTCGCGCACCGGATCGGCCGCCAGCACCTGGTCGACCAGCAGGCGCCGGGTCGACAGGTCCGGCCCGATCACCGCCTCGCGGATGCGCCGGAAGTGGGTGCGCAGCACGCGCTGCAGCTTGCGCAGGGTGCGCTCGGGCGGCAGCCCCTCGTCCACGGTCTGGCGCAGCGAGATCGGCGGCGCGAAGCGCACGATCGTGGTGCGGCCGTTGAGCAGCACGCCGAGCAGGCGCCGGAAGCGGCCGACCAGCGCCCAGTTTTCCGAGAACAGCACCGCGAACCAGCCGCTCTGCTTGTCCGGCGCGCGGCCGACGAAGATCGACACCGGCACCAGGTGCACGTCCAGCCCGGGCTTGGCCCGGTGCGCCTGCAGCAGCTTGGCCAGCGAATCGGAATGGGTCTTGGCGCCGCGCTGCTCCGGGATCAGCGAGTTGCTGGAGCTGCGCCGCGACAGCGCCAGGTAGGCGCGCTTGCGCTGCAGCGGATCGCCCGGCAGCGGCACCAGCGGCGACGGCAGGCCGGCCTGGCGGCAGGCCTTGTCCAGGATCAGCGCGTTGGACAGGCCGTAGTCCTCCAGCACGTAGACCACCGGGCGGCCGTCGTCGTGCTGGCCGGGCTGCTCGGGCTCGATCTGCAGCTCCAGCCACGGGTCGGCCAGGCGCCCCAGCACCCGCGCCCAGAACGGGCGGCGCTCGCCGCGCGGCGGCATGGCCGGAGGCGAGATCGGAAGAGCG
>DNXT01000100.1 GCA_003505795.1 Lysobacteraceae bacterium
GACGCCCGGCCCAGTGCCCAGGCCAATCTCGCCGGCGGCCATGCCCCGGCGTGGCACGCGGCCGGCGGCGGCGATGACGGCCACCGCCATCCCGGCGCCCTGTGGGGCGTGCAGTCCAAGGAATGGGGCGGCAGCGGCCACAGCCGGCTGCTGTTCGACGACAGCGACCAGCAACTGCGGGTGCAGCTGGCGACCACCCAGGCGCATACCCAGCTCAGCCTCGGCCATCTCATCCACCAGGCCGACAACTACCGCGGCAGCTTCCGCGGCGAGGGCTTCGAGCTGCGCAGCGACGCCTGGGGCGCGATCCGCGGCCAGCGCGGGCTGTGGCTGAGCAGCTACGGTCACGCCGGCACCGCGCCCGCCGGCGAGGCGCCCCAGCCGGTAGCCCTGCTCAAGCAGCTGCAGACGTTGGGCAAGACGTTCTCGCAGGCGGCGGGCACGCACCTGACGACCCGGCTGGCCGCGCACGAAGGCGTGGCGCAGCCCAACACCTCGCGGCTGGTCGCCGACCAGGCGCCGCTGCAGGCACTGCTGACCAGCGCCTCGACCACGGTGCCGGGCGACAGTTACGACCGCGCGCAGGAGGCGGCCGCCGAGCGCAGTGCCGCTCCGGGCGAGGGCAAGGTGCCGCACAGCGGCGATGCGCTGCTGGGGCTGGCCGCGCCGGCGGGGATCGGTCTGGTGGCGGGCCAGGGCCTGACCTGGAGCGTGGGCGAGACGCTGACGCTGGCCAGCGGCCAGCACAGCGAGGCGGCGGTGGCCGGCAACGCGCGCCTGCACAGCGGCCAGAGCCTCGGCCTGCTGGCGGCGGCGGTGGAGGGCGGGCAGAGCGAAGCCAACAGCCTGAGCGTGGTCAGCGGCGAGGGCGAGCTGGACATCCAGGCGCAGAGCGACGCGATCCGCGTGCAGTCCCAGGGCGCGTTGAAGATGGTCAGCGCCAGCGCGCAACTGGAACTGGCGGCGGGCAAGACCATCAGGCTGGCGACCGCGGGCGGGGCGAGCATCACGATCGAGGGCGGCAACATCAGCGTGGCCTGCCCCGGCAGCATCACCGTGCATGCAGGCAGGAAGTCGTTCGTGGGACCGGCGCAGCAGAGCGTGCCGCTGCCGCTGTTCCCGCAGTCGGTATGCGTCGAGTGCATGCTCAAGGCGGCACGGGCTGGCGCGCCGTTCGCGGTCCTGCAGTAGCGGGAAGCCGGTTGAACACTTCCCTCGACTTCGCCTGTGACCGTCCCGACCCTGCGCAACGGAGTGCGCTGGAGGCGGCGGTCGGTGCAACGCGGCCGACCTGGGCCCTGCTGGATCTGGCGCTGCTCGATGCCGTCGCCGTCCATCACCGCATGCAGCGCAACGGCTGGAAGAACTACAACGCATACGCCGGTTCCAGCCTGGCGGCATTCGCCGAGCATGCGGCATGGCTGGTGGCGCTCGAGGCGGAGCCTCGGGCCCAGGCCGCGCAGGTGCAGTCCCTGTTGGCCTGGACCGCCGGCTCCTCCGCACTCAGCTTCTTGTACACCGCCGCGCAGCCCGCACAGCTGCAGTCCCTGGCCGGCTACCTGGCCAAGATCACGCTGGAGGACCGCAGGCAGCCGCTGCATTGCCGCTTCGCCGATACCCGCGTGTTGCCCAGCCTGCTGCTGCATCTGGATGCTGCGCAGCAGATGCGGGTCCAGGCGACCATCGACGACTGGGGCTGGGTGGATCGCCACGCCGCTTATGTCCGCTGGCAGCCACGCGCGGCGACCGTGGCCGCCGATACCGCCGGGCACCTGCGGTTGACCGCCGCGCAGTTCCGCGCCCTGCGCGCGGCCTCGGACGCCGATGCCATCTTCACCTTGCTGCTCGAGCAGACGCCCAGCCTGGTTCCCGCCGAGCACCGCGGCCAGTTCCACAGCCGGCTGTGCGGTTTCCTGCAAACCGCGGACACCTACCGCGTGCGCGACATCGAGAGCCGCCTGCAGTTCGTGGTGCTGAGCCTGACCTGCGGCGAGGATTTCCATCGCCTGCCCGGCCTGGCCGGCACCTGGGCCGGCGTTCTGGCCGGCGACTACACCCTGGCCGAACGCATGCCGTTGTGGGAGAACCGCCTGTGGAACCAGCTCGAGTCCAACCCGCTCCGGCAAGGCGGGGCACCGTCGATCGCATGATCGCCTACCGCAGCGACTGCCGAGCCTTCCCTGTTGCCGCGCTTGTCGCGACATTGGCCGCGTGTACCCCTGCGCAGGAAGACCAGGCCGCCAGCGCCAAGATCAGCCCCTACAACCATACCGAGGACTACATTCACCAGTTTTATATCAATGGTCAGGGGGGAGGGAATTCTTACCCCTATGAGGGAGGCGGGAGTTTCGTTTGCTGCATCAACTACCCTCGCCAATGGTATCCAGGCCTGACCGCGACCGTGCGCTGGACGACGTCCAGCGGCATCCCAGGTATCCGGACCGAACCGGTTTGGCACGAGAAGGTCGTGCCCATTGAACGCTATGAAAAACCCGGGACCACTCTCAATGTCCACTTCTTGCCGGGCGGGCAGGTGCGGCTGCTGATCTGGAGTGGCTCCGCGGGCTCGAAGGGATACAAGGGGCCCGATGCGCCGGTCAAGCCGGAAGGCTGGCCGCCCAGGCCGCCCAAGCTGCTTGACACCATTGAACACGCCGATCCGGAGCAACAGTAATGACTGACTTCAAGCCGGGGTGGTACGCGGTCAAGCGCCAGCAGGATGGCGTGGTAAAGACCAAGCGCCGTATCGTCGACGCTCACGAGGGCACGCTGCATCACCACGGCGCTTGCCGGACCAGCGCCAGCAGATGGCGGATCGTTCCCCGTGTAGTGGCCGCGCTGGTCCTGATCTCGCTGTTGACAGCCTGCAAAGCCGAGCCGGCATCCACGGCCGCCAGCGCCAAGATCAGCGCTTACAACCATACCGAGGACTATATCCATCAGTTCTACATCAATGGTCAGTGGGGCGGGAACTCACGCCCTTATGGCGGGGGCGGAAAGTTTACGTGTTGCATTAACTACCCGCGGCAGTGGCAGCCGGGCCTGACCGCGACCGTGCGCTGGACGACGTCCAGCGGCATCCCAGGTGGAAACGATCCGACCGAAACATGGCATGAGAAGGTCGTGCCCATCGAACGCTATGAAAAACCCGGGACCACTCTCAATGTCCACTTCTTGCCGGACGGGCAGGTGCGGCTACTGATCTGGGATGGATCCGCCGGATCGAAGGGGTACAAGGGCCCCGATGCGCCGGTCAAGCCCGAAGGCTGGCCGCCCAAGCCATCCAAGCCGCAAGACACCATTGAATCCGCCGATTCGGAGCAACAGCCATGACTGACTTCAAGCCGGGATGGTATGCGGTCAAGCGCCAGCAGGATGGCGTGGTAAAGACCAAGCGTCGTATCGTCGACGCTCACGTGGGCACGCTGCATCACCACGGCGCTTGCCGGACCAGCGCCAGCAGATGGCGGATCGTTCCCCGTGTAGTGGCAGCACTGGCACTGCTCTCTCTGTTGACCGCCTGCAAAGCCGAGCCCGCCTCCACGGCCGTCAGCGCCAGTATCAGCGCTTACAACCATACCGAGGACTACATCCATCAGTTCTACATCAATGGTCAGTGGGGCGGAAACTCCCGTGCTTATGGCGGCGGCGGGAGCTTCGTTTGCTGCATCAACTATCCTCGTCAATGGCACCCAGGCCTGACCGCGACCGTGCGCTGGACGACGTCCAGCGGCATTCCGGGTATCCGGACCGAACCGGTTTGGCACGAGAAGGTCGTGCCCATCGAACGCTATGAAAAACCCGGGACCACTCTCAATGTCCACTTCTTGCCGGGCGGGCAGGTGCGGCTGCTGATCTGGAGTGGCTCCGCGGGCTCGAAGGGATACAAGGGGCCCGATGCGCCGGTCAAGCCTGAAGGCTGGCCGCCCCGGCCGCCCAAGCTGCCAGACACCATTGAACCCGCCGATCCGGAGCAACAGCCATGACTGACTTCAAGCCGGGGTGGTATGCGGTCAAGCGCCAGCAGGACGGCGCGGTGGAGACCTGGTATTTCCAGACCCAGGACCGGGTAACCCTGACCGCATTGGTGCTGCCGAACGGCGACCAGATCCTGTACTTCCGCCCGACTGCGCAGCAACCCTGCCTGTCCAGGACCTGGTCGCCGGCCTACGAGTGGCTGCCCAGCGCCCCGCCTGGCGATCACTGGGACAACGACAAGTATGGCGCGGTGGCCGACGGCAAGACCGAGGTGCCAGGGAACTTCTCGCGCAGCCAGCGCAAGCCGACCGCACGCGAACTGAGCCAGCGTGCCGGCAAGGCCTGCACCGCATCGGTGGACGGCCTGAGCTGCACGCGCGAGATCCACGTCGCGATCTTCTTCGACGGCACCAACAACAACAGGGACCGCGACCGTCCGGCGAAAGGGCATTCCAACATCGTCAGCCTCTACGATGTGCACAAGGAAGACAACGTTGAATATTTTCGCTACTACGTCCCCGGAGTAGGTACCAAGTTCGAGGACATCGGCGAACTCACCGAGGATGCCACCGGCAAGAGCATGGCGCGCGGTGGCGAGGACCGCATCCACTGGGCGCTGACCCGGCTTTATAACGCAGTCAACCGTTCGGTCAACGGTATGGATTTGCTAGAGGTGGGCGAAACAAAGGATCTGGTCACCGGCGTGTTCTCCGGTTTGCGCACCTGGTATCGCCTCGGCAACGGCAAGATGGAATCGATCTTCCGCGAGCTGGATCGGCGCCTGATCGAGAAGCTCGGCGACAACCGCCCTTTGGTTACAAAGCTGCATCTGTCGGTGTTCGGTTTTTCGCGTGGTGCGGCCGAGGCGCGGACCTTCTGCAACTGGCTGCCGCTGGCGACCCGCGGAAAGGTTGGCCCTGCGCAGGTCAACCTGCGCTTCCTCGGCATCTACGACACGGTGGCCTCGGTACTGCTGGCGGATTCGTCCCCGGTCGGCAGCGGCCTGTTCGACTGGGCCAACAAGACCATGCGCATCCCGGAAGTGGAGAGCGCCGTCCACTATGTGGCGGGGCACGAGATCCGCCGTTCGTTCCCCTTGTCCACCGCGCGCGCCGGCGGTACGTGGCCGGCGCGGACCAAGGAATATGTCTACCCTGGCGCCCACTCGGATATCGGTGGCGGCTACTCGCCGGGCGACCAGGGCAAGGCGCGCGGCGGGCGGTCGAGCCTGATGTCGCAGATTCCGCTCAACGACATGTATTTCGAGGCTTCAAACAGTGGCGTAAAGCTTTCCCCATTGGATGAGTTAGAAGAAGAAAGCAAAGAGGACTACAAGATCGAACCGAGCCTCGAAAAAGCCTTCTCCGCCTATCTGGACTGGACGCCGGCCAGCGAGAAAACCGAGAACCTGTCCGGCTCCCGGCGCGGTGTCGTGGAGAACCGCATGGAACAGCAGATGCAGCGCTACTGGCGTTGGCGTGCGTCGAAGAACGACACCGCACGGTTCCGGGCGATGGCAAGCTACCAGAATGCCAATGCGCAGGACCGGGCCGATCTGGAAGAAGGCAACCAGGATTGGTTGCTCGATATCGAGCGCGCGCGCAAGGCGCACCTGCCCTCCACGCACACCTTCTACTCGGCCGGCATGCCGCACACGGTGCAGATGCCGCCCAATCCAAGCAAGACGCAGCGCGAGCTGGTGACGGCAGTGGACGACACTACGGCCGTCCCCGACGAGGTGAATCGCTTCTTCGACGAGTTCGTCCACGATTCGCATGCCGGCTTCTGGCTTCTCGGCCCGGTATCGCAAGTCGACAAGAACGTGTTCGCCAATGAAATCCGCAAGAAAAGCGAACAGCATGCGCGTCTGCTTGGAGAAGCCGATGCCGCAGAGAAGCTGGGCATGTATGAGGAAGCCATACAGGCGCGTGCACTGGCTTCGAGGTATGAACTCAACCATTTTGAAAAGCGGGTGTTGGCGCAGAATCCCAAGGCCAACGACGACAGCAACCCCGCCACCATCCCGCTGATGACCGACAAGGAAGCGAAGGATCTGCGCGACAACGCGGGCTTCGATGGATGGGTGGTCAAGAACGTGCTGGGAACGGCAACGCGGCGCGAGGCCAATGGCCCCGGCCAGTACCGCCGCGTTCTCGACCGCGACCACGAGACGATCCAGGTCTTCGATGAAGCCATCTACCAGGCGGACCGCCTCGGCGAGGCGGCCAGGAACGGCGTCAACGATGCGATCGAGTCCGCCAAACAGACTGCCTCCGAAGCCGCGGAACGCGCCCAGCGCGCCGTCGGCGACGCGGTCGACGAGGCGGCGAAAGCCGCCGGCAGGGCAGCCCGCGAAGCGTTGGAGGAAGGCCTGAAGAAGATCATCACCCCAAGTGGGCCGACGCTGTACTGACGGTCAAGCACATGCTGGCGACCTCTTGGTAGCGTGTGCCAAACGCGGCGCCCCCGCCAACCTTGCCGGCGGGGTCCGCCGCGCCGGCGGCGAAGGATGTCTCCCGCCACGCCGCATGCGCCGTGAGATCAGAAAGCCCCGCGTGGCATGGACGTCGGCCTAGCCGGCGACGACCTTGGACAGCTGCTTGATCGCCGCGACACGGACGAAGTTCGCGGTCGGTCCGTCGCCTTGTCCTACCTTCAGGGGGAACCGGCTCCAGGCCTGCATTTCGCGTCCGGACACGGTGCCGTCGCTGCCCATCATGCTCGCTTCGATCCA
>DNXT01000300.1 GCA_003505795.1 Lysobacteraceae bacterium
GTCCGGCGACCAGCGCGGCTCGCCGTCGCGGCCGGCCGAAGGCGCGATCCAGGTGATCGGGGTGTCCGCGGCGCGATAGATCCCGAGCAATGCATGCGAGCCGCGGTCGGCGACGAAGGCCAGCGCACGGCCGTCCGGCGACCATGCCAGGCTGCCGACCTTGCCGCGCGTGTCCACCAGGCGCCGGGGTTCGGACGAACCGTCGGCCGGGACCAGCCAGGGCTGGCCGTCGCGGACGAAGGCGACGCGGGCGCCGTCCGGCGACAGCGCCGCCAGGTCGCCCTCGCCCAGCAGCCGAGGCGTCCCGCCGGCGAATCCGATGCTCCAGATTCCGACCTTCTCCCCGCCCGGCATCGATGCCGGATTGATCGGCGCACTGCGGTCCCAGTTGCTGCCGTGCTCGCCGCCGCGGACGTAGATCAGCCGGCGGCCATCCGTGGACAGGGCCAGTCCGGTCAGGGTCTGGCCGTCGTCCTCTGCGTAGCCGGTCAACTTGCGGGGCGCGTAGGCCGGGGCCTCGGCCACCCAGATGTTGCGCAGGCCGTGCTGTTCGGATACCCAGGCCACGCGCCCGGCCTGCGGCGCCGACACCACCTCCAGCGGGAACGCGTAGCCGCGCAGCTGTTCCATGCTCGGCGCGGCCTGCGCCAGCGGCAACCACAGCAGGCACAGCAGCCACGCTGCGAGGCACCAGCGGCGCCGATGCGCCGGGGCAGGAATAGGAAATACACGATTCATTTCGACCTCCCGGTCGGCCAGGCGGATCCCGTGGCACGGTATCCGATGAGGGTGCGGTGCGCGGCGAGGCTCCATGCGCCAGTCATGGTGCCGCCTGGCGCAGGTGGCGCGAGGAAGATCGCGTTCGCCGCGTTGACCTTCGACTGATTTTCGTCGCGCACCCCATGATGGGGATCGCCGACGACGATCAAGGTGCCGGCTTCCATGCCGCGGCCGCGCAGGCGACGCACCAGGGCCATGCCCTGGTCGACGTCGACGTCGCGCTCGTCGTCGCCATCGACAAACGGCGCCGGTGTCCGCCACGTCGCAACGGCGCCGTCGCGGGGTTCCGCCGCCGGCGAGGGTCGACCACCCAAGACGAACGCAATCCGCGGCGGCGATCGTGCCGCGGTCGGCATGACCCTTCCGGGCGATGGCGAAGAGGCGTACGGCATGGAAGCGCTCACGGCTTGGTCCCCGCACCGTCCTCGACCTCGGACCAGACGCGCAGCAGGTTGCCCCCCATGATCCCGGCGACGTCCCTCTCCGAATATCCGCGCCGGCGCAGGCCTGCGACCAGCGCCGGATAGTCGGCGACGCTGCGCAGGCCGTCGGGCAGGTTCCCGCCCACGCCGTCGAAATCCGAGCCGATTCCCACGTGGTCGGCGCCGATCAGCCTCACGCCATAGTCGATGTGATCGAGCACCGCCTCGAGCGTGGTGGACACCCGCGGATGCTCGCGGCGCCAGTGTGCCTCGAAGGCCTTGCGGTCCTCCGGCGGCAGGCCTTGCTCGCGGCGCTGAGCGGCGCGCTTGTTGAAGTCGTTGCGCGCTTGGTAGAGCCCCTGCAGGTTGGCGGCGCCGCGCGCGTCGACGAAATTAGTGCCGAAGGCCACCTGCACCACGCCACCCTTGGCGGCGACCGCGCGCGCCAGCTCGTCGCCGATGTTGCGCTCGAAGCCCGGGGTCAGGCCGCGGAAGGAGGAATGGCTGGCGATCACCGGCACGCGGCTCAGCGCGATCGCCTGCGCGGCCGCCTGATCGGACAGGTGGGAAACGTCCACCATGATGCCCAGCCGGTTCATCTCGGCGACCGCCTGCCTGCCCAGCGGGCTCAGGCCGCCCCATTTCTTCTCGATGTCGTAGGAGGAATCGGCGAAGGCGTTGGCGGCACCATGCGCCAGCGTGATGTAGCGGATGCCGCGGTCGCGGAACGCCTGCAGCGCGGACAGGTCCTTGCCCAGCGGCGCGGCGTTCTCCATGCCCAGCGGCAGCAGCACGCGGCCTCCCGCCGCCAGGCGCGGCACGTCCTTCGGCGAGCGCAGCAGGGCGAACCTGTCCGGATGGCGCCCGGCCAGCGCCTCGACCGCGTCTATCTGCCGGTGGGCGACGGCCGCCGCCTCGCCCGCCAGGTCCTGTTCGGCCGAGGTGTAGATCGACATGAACGCGACGGTCAGGCCGCCCGCCCGGGCGCGCGGATAATCGAACTCGCGCTCCGGCGCCGGCTGGCCGAGGTCGGTCCATCCGTCCAGCACTTCGGTCGGCGCATCGATATGCGTGTCCACCACCATGATGTCCGCGCGCTCCTGGGCATGGGCGCAGGCCAGGGCCGGTCCGGCCAGCCAGAACAGTGCGATCAAGCGTTTCATGCGTATTTCCTGTGATGCTGGCGGGAGGCCGGCGCGGGACGACGGCGAACGGGAGCGGCACGCGTCCTCATTGCTTCAGGACGACCTTGCCGGGCAACTTGAACTTGTCGATCGGCACATAGCGCACGCCCAGCCGCACCGACTCGATGTCGCCGCCCGCCGCGAATTCGTAGACCAGCGGCTCGCCGTACGGATTGCCGCCGCTGCCGCCTTCCAGGCGCAGGGTGTTGCGGTCCACGACCTTGAGCGCCATCGCCGTCTTGGCCGGATCCGGTGCGGTCGGGGAGATCAGGTACAGCCTGCCGCCGAGCAGGGCGACGTCCATCACCGTCGACAGCCGCGCGAAACGCCCGGTGAACCTGCGCAGGTCGACGGTGTCGCGCCCGTGCTCGGCGGCGGGGGTGGCCGATTCGGCCAGGTCGAGCAGGCCGAACAGGGCCTGCACGCACTCGCCGGCCTCGCCGTCGATGGCATTGATCAGCACCGAGACCGCGACATCGCGCTGCGGATCGAGCAGCGACATGCTGGAATGCCCGGGATAGCCGCCGGAGTGGCCGACCAGCGTGCGCTTGCCGCGCTGGTTGACCACCATGCCCAGCCCGTAGGCGCGCGAATCGGCGGAGTCCGGCCACAGCGGCCGCTGCATCCTGCGCTTGGAAGCATCGGAGATCAGCGTTTCCTCGCCGAAGGCGTGGGCGGAGAAGAACCGGGCCAGGTCGCTGGCGTTGGCATAGAAGCCGGTGGCCGGCGACATCGCGTTGGCGGCGACGTCCTCGATCGGCACCCGGTGGTCGGCGTACATCAGCCCCGTGTAGCCCACCGCGTAATCCGCGGGCGCGCGCTTGCGGTCCAGGTCCGGGCCGGTGCTGCGCAACCCCAGCCGGTCGACGATCTCGCGCCGCGCGAAGTCGTTGTAGGGCAAGCCGCCGGCCGCCTCCACGATCAGGCCCAGCAGGCTGAAGCCCGCGTTCGAATACTTGTAGTGGGTGTTGGCCGTGATCGTCGCGGCATCGTCCGCCGACAGGATCCTGCGCAGTCCTGCCGGGTCGGGGAACGGCAGGTCCAGCTGCCAGAAATCCGCATTGTCGGCATCGCGGATCACGCCGGCCGAATGCGAGAGCAGCTCGGCGACGGTCACGCCGCCGAGCGGCCTGCCCCGCAGCCACGGCAGCCACTGCGCGGCGGTGTCGTCCAGGCGCAGCTTGCCGCGCTCGGCCAGGATCATCACCGCCGTGGCGGTGAAGGTCTTGGAGTGCGACGCGATCCGGAAAAGGTGGTGGTTGTCCAGGGCGATCGCGCGCTCCAGATCGGCCATCCCGTACGACCGCGCAAGCGCCTCCTCCCCGCCCACGCGCACCGCCACCTGCAGGCCCGGCAGGCGCTGGAGGCCGCGCCGGTAGCCCAGCCAGTCCGCATAGTAGGCAATGGCCTCGCGGTCCGCGTGCGAGGCGGTTCCGGCGGGCGCGGCGGCGGCATCGCCGGCGACGCCCGCCAGCAGCAATGCGAGGGAAAGCAACGCCGTTTTCACCATGGCTGTCGGATGCATGTGACCCACTCCTGACGACTGTGCATTGTTCCCGCTCGCGTTCTTCGCCGGCGGCTGGCGGCGGGAAAGCCGAGCGGCGGACACTTCAGAACTTCTTGGTGACGGCCGCGTAGAAGTAGCGCGGCACCGCCGAATAGACGCCGTTCACGTAGCCGGACAGGGTGGCCGCGACCGGCGGGCGCTTGTCGGCCAGGTTGTTGACGCCCAACTTGACGCTGGTGCCGCTCAACCAGCCGTCGGCGCCGAAGTCGTACCTGGCGAAGAGATTGGTCACCGAATGCGAGTCCACCTCCCAGTAGCCGCCGCTGTCGTCGGCGACGCTGTCGTTGTAGAGGTTGCCCACGTACCGCACGCTGGCGCCGGCCGACAGGTTGCGCAGGTTCCACAGCAGGCTCCCGGACCACTTCCATTCGGGGTTGCCGTTGATCGCCAGCAGGTCGCCGCCGCCGCTGATGATCGTCGCCGGATTGATGACGCCGGCGGCGCGCGCGTCCAGGAGCACCTGGATGTCGGGCGAGGGCTCGCGATAGAACTCGATCAGGTGCGTGCCGTCCAGGTCCAGGCGGAACGTGCCGAGGCGCGTCTGCGGCGAGGTCCACGAGAACGCCAGGTCGACCCCGCGCACGGTCTGCGGCTGCAGGTTGACGTAGCGGTCGTTCACGTAGAGCACTTCGCCGGCCGGCTCCAGTCCCGTTCCCGCGAACCGAGCGACGTCCTCGGCGGTCGGATCGGCGCGGACCACGTTCGGGTTGCTGCCGCCCTGCATCCGCATCACGTAGTCCAGGATCAGCCCGTTGCCCTCGCCGAACACGCCGATCAGGCCGGTCTGGTCGTACTTGAAGTAGTCCAGCGAGAAGCTCATCCGTCCCCAGGACTCGGGCAGGAAGCGGGGCTGGAACACCACGCCGGCCGAATGGTTCTTCGATTCTTCCGGCTGCAGGTCCCTGTTGCCGGCGCGACGGCCGGTGGTGCTGCCGCTGTGGCTGCAGTTCGAGAACGAGGAAATCGCGCCGGTCTCCAGTTCTGCCTCGCACTGGATGTAGTCGGTGCGGGTGTTCGCGCGCTCCAGCACCACGGCCGCCATCTGCTCCAGGTTGGGCGCGCGGAAGCCCTCGGAATAGGACGCGCGCAGGCGCAGCCCGTCGACCAGTTCCCAGCCCAGCGCGACCTTGGGCTTGATCACCGTGCCGAAGTCGCTGTAGTGCTCCATCCGGCCCGCGAGCTGCAGGTCCAGGCTGCGCACCAGCGGCACGCCCATCTCGGCGGACACCAGCGGCACCTGGAATTCGGCGAACACGCTGGAGACCGTCCTGGAGCCGGAGCTGTCCGGGGTCGGGCTGTCGCCGTACAGGTCCACCGGATCGGTGGCGCCGGTGACGCTGTCGGTGAAGGAGAGGGTCCCGTCCACGCGCGCATCGCGATCGTCGTCGTGCGTCTCGTGGCGCACTTCGGTGCCGACCGCGAACCCGACGTCGCCCGCCCAGGTGCTGAACAGGTCGGGTCGCGAGGCCTTGATGTCCCACGAGTACAGGGTGTTCTTCGCGCGGCGGCACGAGTCGACGGTGATCGCATCCAGCGTCTGCTCGCTGTTGATTCCACCGAAAGGATTGAACGCGTCCGGCGTCGAGCGCGCCAGGCTCTCCTGCAGCCTGGTCATGCTGACTGCGTTGAAGCAATCCTGGGCCCAGGCGTACGTGTACAGCAGTGCCGACTCCCAGTCGTAGCCGTAGTGGAATCCCTTGACCCCGGCCAGCACCCGCGCCTGTTCCGACTCGACCTTGACGTAGGTGGGCCGGTCGATGCGGTAGCTGTCGATGCGCACGGCGGCGCCGTCGTCGGAGAGGTCCAGGCCCGGCAGGCGGTTGGGGTTGACGGTGCCGTCGTCGAACACGGCCTGCCCGAACGGGTTCCAGTAGTTGCTGGCGGGCACCCAGACCTTCGAGCTCAGGCTGTAGACCGCCTGCCTGACCGCGTGGGAGCCGGAGCGGTAGTAGCCGGCTTCGCCGAACGCGCTGACGCCGTTGTCGAAATCGTACTTGCCGGTCAGGAACAGGTTGTTGCGCTGGTATTCGGTCGGGTTCAGCGTGACCGGGTAGTCGTTGGGCGGGTCGGCGCGCAGGTCGCGCTCGGAGCCGCCGGTCAGCTTGTTTCCCGCGCCCAGGCAGAGTCCCTCGCCCACGGCCGCGGTACAGGTGCCGTAGCTGTCGGGCATGACATGGAATACCCCGGCCGCGTTGGTGATCGCCACCCCGTCCTGACGGATGGCGGCGCCGGTGGCAGCGGTGAAGTTGCCCCAGCGGCTGTAGACCGGGCGCTGGTCCAGCGCGGCCGCGCCCTCGAACCGGGTGCCGGCGAAGTCGGAACGGCGGTCGAAGGTGCGGGTCCAGTCCTGGTCCCATGAGTCCAGTCCGCTGCTGCGCGAATGCGAGAACGACAGCGTGACGTTGCCGCGGTAGTCGTCGAAGTTGCGCCCGACCAACCCGTCCAGGCTGAAGTCGCGCAGCCCGGTGCCTTCGCCCACGCCATAGCGCGCGGTCACTTCGCCGCCGTCCAGGTCGTCCTTCAGGACCGCGTTGACCACCCCGGCCACCGCGTCGGAGCCGTAGGTCGCCGCCGCGCCGTCGAGCAGGATGTCCAGCTTGCGGAGTTGGTTCACCGGCAAGGTATTGGCGTTGTAGGCGAAGACCGGGACCAGTTGGTCGTCGGACTGGCTCATCGGATGGGTCACGGTGCGGCGGCCGTTGATCAGCAGCAGGGTGCTGCCCACGCCCAGTCCGCGCAGGTCGATGCCCGACACGTCGCCCCGCGCGTGATTGCTGCTGTTCGCGCCGCCGGTGGAACCGCCGTTGGCGAAGCTGACATCGCCCATCTGCGGGATGAAGCCGAACAGGTCGCCGCCCGAGACCGCCCCGGTCGCCTCGATTGCCGCGGCGTCGACGCTGGCGACGGGAAGCAGGCCGTTGGCCGCCGCCCGCTTGATCTGGCTGCCCACCACGTTGACCGCCTCCAGCGAGGCGACGCCCTGCTTGGGCCCGTGCTGCCGGTCGCCGTCGTCGCCGGCGCCGCTCTCCAGCGCCTGCGCAGCGGCCGCCGCCGTGGTTCCGAACGCCATCGCGGCGACGACGGCGTGGATGGATCCCATCAATTGCGCATGCCTGGAAGTTTTCACGGATATCGCTCCTGGGAGGGGGAAACCTTGAAGCTTCTTTCGTGTGTCCGATGGCGCGACCAGCACCCGTCCGCATCGGCCTGGCCGTGTGTGTCCGTGGATGCGACGGCACGGGCATCCGCCCGGAACGGGACCGCCCACGCCTTGATTTGAGCAAACACGGGTTCTCCGTGAATCGGGAAAAACCCCGATTCCGCGCCGATTCGCGCAGGCGGTACCGCGCGTCTGCATGGACGGCCGAGGCCGCGGGCGCGCACGGCCATCGAACCCGTTGCCGCGGACCGCGGGCGCTACCTGAAGATGGCCGTTCCGCGCTTCCCGTCCGAAGCCACCCAGCCCCGGTTCATGCCGACCGTGTTGAACGGCATGACGATGTGGCCGTCCGCATCCAGGCCCACCGCGCCGCCGTTGCCGCCGGCGCCGGGAATGACGTCCAGGATCACGTGGTCGGCCGCCCTGGAGAGCGGCTCGCCCAGGTATTCGACCCGGGCGCAGATGTCGCGGGCGGCGTTGAAGCGGATGTAGAACTCGCCCCAGCCGGTGCCGGAGATGCCGCAGCGGCGGTCGGCCCAGGTACCGGCGCCGATGATCGGCGAATCCCCCACGCGCCCCCAGCGCTTGCCGGTCATGCCGCCGGTCGATGTTCCGGCCGCGATGTTGCCGTGCTGGTCCAGGGCCACCGCGCCGACCGTGCCGAAATGGCGATCCTCGGCGTTCGCCGGCGCGGGGATGCGCGAGGACGTCCGGTCCTGCTCGAGGAATCGCTGCAGCTGTTCCCTGCGCAGCGGCGTATCGAACCAGTCGTTGCCGACCCGGTCCAGCTGCGGCTGCGTGTCGGCGAAGCGCTCGGCCCCCTCGCCGGCCAGCATCACGTGCACGGAATGCTCCATCACCGCGCGCGCGGCCCGGATCGGGTTGCGGACCGTGCTCACGCCGGCCACGGCGCCGGCCTTCTGGCTGGCGCCGTCCATGATCGAGGCATCCAGCTCGTGCCGGCCCTCGGCGTTGAAGACCGCGCCCTTGCCGGCATTGAAGTAGGGCGATTCCTCCATCTGCACGATCGCCGCCTGGACCGCATCGACGGCGCTCCCTCCGGCCTTGAGCACGTCCTCCCCGGCGGTCAGCGCGAGGTCCAGCGCGGCGCGCGTCGCCGCCGCGTCTTCCGCGCCGAGCCGGTCCGGGGACAAGGTCCCGGCGCCGCCATGGATCACCAGCGCGTATTTCTTCGCCGGCGGCGAGGTTCGCGCCATGCCGAGCGCGCAGGCGCAGGCGAGAGCCAGCAGGAACAACAGCGGGGTCTTCAAGGACAGGTCTCCATTCGGGGGGGAAGGGCGTCCGCGCGACGGGGTCGCCCTTCGCCGCGCGAATGTGTCGTGTCGGCGAAAGCCGCGCACCGTGGCGAATGCGCGTCGATGACGGTCCCCGGTTCCGCCGCCATGGCCTTGGCACCGACCTTGCCCGTGCGCCACGGCCTGCGACGGCCCGGTCCGCCCGATCACGGGAGGCGCCTGGTTCCCGGCAACGGCAACATAGCCAGGCAGGCATGGACGCCTCATCGGGGAAAACCCGCAATTGCGCCGGTATCGGCACCGGAAACGCGCATGCGGCTTCCGTGCGTCGCGCATGCCCAGGCATGATGGGCTCCCGCCAACAGCCGGCACTCTTCATGCCCATCGCATCTCCTGGCATCCGCGACGGCCTCTCGGCGCGGGGCACGCGCGGCCGCGCGAAACGCAGGCTCGCCCTGGGCCTGCTCGCCGTCGTCCTGCTGCCGGC
>DNXT01000346.1 GCA_003505795.1 Lysobacteraceae bacterium
GCATTCCTGCTGAACCGCTCTTCCGATCTCGGAAACGCCACGCTGATGCCCAGGCCGCGGCCGCCGATGCCGTCGCCGACCCGCAGCGTGGCGCGATGGCGGCCGGCGATGCGCGCCACCAGCGACAGGCCGATGCCGCTGCCGCGCTCGCCGTTGCCGTTGCTGCCGCGGAAGAAGCGCTCGAAGATCCGTTCGTGTTCGGCCTCGACCACGCCGGGGCCGTTGTCGCGCACGCACAGCAGCGCGTGGCCGCCGGCGACCGGATGGCAGTCGATCTCGATGCGGGCGTCGTCGCCGGCATAGCGCACCGCGTTGTCGACCAGGTTGCGCACCAGGATGCCGAGGTCGTCCAGGTTGCCGTGCACCGGGGTCTCGCTGGCGGTCACCGCCAGGGTCTGGCGCCGGCGCGAGGCCATGCCCTCGAATTCGCGCGCGACCATCGTCGCGACCTCGGCCAGCTCCACCGGCGCCTCCTCGCGGTTGCGCTGCGAGGCTTCCAGCCGCGCCGAGTCGAGCAATTGCTGGGCCAGCCGCGAGGTGCGCTCGATGCCGCCGGCCAGGCGCTGCAGCGCCAGCTGCGCCTCGGCGCGGGTGTCGGCGCGCAGCGCCAGCTCGGCCTGGGTCAGCAGTGCCGCCAGCGGGGTGCGGATCTCGTGCGCGGCGTCGGCCAGGAACTGGCGCTCGGCCTGCATCGCCTCGCCCAGGCGGGCGAGCAGGGCGTTGAAGGACTCGACCAGCGGCAGGATCTCGCGGGTGATGCCGACGGTGGGCAGCGGGGTCAGGTCGAGCGGCTCGCGCCGGGCCATGGCGCCGCGCAGGCGGTCGATCGGGCGCAGGCTCCAGTGCACCGCCAGCCAGATCGCGCCGGCCAGCGCCAGCAGCGCGCCGAGCGCGTAGACCAGGCCGGCCCTGATCCAGTAGCCCAGCTCGGCCTGCATCTGCGACTGCGCCAGCCCGGCCTGCACCTGCACCCGGCCTTCGGCGTCGCTGGCCGCGTAGACGCGCCACTGCTCGTCGGCGCTGCGGCTGTGGCCGAAGCCGGGCCGGAAGTCCGGCTTCAGCGGCGCCGTCGGCGCCCGCTGCGAGGCGACCACGCGCTCGCGGCTGGCCAGGCTCCAGACCTGGAACTGGAGCTTGTCGAACTTGTGGACCGGCGCGGCCGGCCGGTCCGGCGGCAGCCGCAGCTGGCCGGAGCTGCCGACGCCGGCGATGTCGCGCGGCATCGACAGCAGGATCTGCTCGGCGACCTCGCGCAGCATCAGGTCGCCCTGCCGGCTCTGCTGGCGCGACAGCTGCAGGTGCTCGCAGACCAGCCAGGTCAGCCAGCCGAGCAGTAGGATCGCCATGATGGTCTTGAGCAGCTTGAGCTTGAGCGAGTGGTTGTGCATGTCAGCCGATCCGGTAGCCGATGCCGTGCACGGTGACGATGAACTCCTCGCCGAGCTTGCGCCGCAGCTGGTGCACGTACACTGCGATGGTATTGCTCTCGATGGTGCCGTCGCCGCCGTAGACCAGCGTTTCGAGCGTCTCGCGCGGGACCACGCGGCCGCGCCGCTCCATCAGCGCCAGCAGGGTGCGGTATTCGTTGGTGCCGAGCCGGATCGGCTCGCCGTCGCGGCTGACCGTGCGCGAGCCCGGGTCCACGCTGACGTCGCGCCAGGACAGCTGTGGGGTCACCCGGCCCTGCGCGCGGCGCACCAGCGCGCGCAGCCGCGCGCACAGCTCGTCGCTCTGGAACGGCTTGACCAGGTAGTCGTCGGCGCCGGCGTCCAGGCCGCTGACGCGGTCGCTGAGGCGGTCGCGCGCGGTGACGATCAGCACCGGGGTGGCGTCGTAGCGCTGGCGCAGGCCGCGCAGCACGTCCAGCCCGGAGCCGTGCGGCAGCCCCAGGTCCAGCAGCACCGCGGCGTAGGCGTGTTCGACCAGCGCCAGGCGCGCGGCCGCGGCGTCGCCGGCGCGGTCCACTTGCCAGCCGTCGCGGGCCAGTGCGGCGGCCACCGCGTCGCCGAGCATGCGGTCGTCTTCGACGAGCAGGACCTGGGACAAGGCAGGGTTTCCGGAAGGTGCAGCCGCCGATGGTAGGCCGCAGGCTTTAAGGAGTTCTTAAGGGCCGCGTTCACGCTGGGCGGCGACCGTGTGGGAGGGACTTCTTGTGGGAGGGGACCCATCGCACCGGACAGCGGCAGGACTCCGGGGCTCGTCCACATCGAACGCGAGCGGCGCCTTCTTGAATCGCGCCGCGCCCGTCGATAATGCACCGATGAGCGATGCCCCCGAATCCGTGCAGATCCTGCACCTCGACGATGTCCTGGCCGTGGTCGACAAGCCGGCCGGGCTGATGGTCCACGACAGCAAGCTGGCGCGCGGCGAGGACGACTTCCTGGCCGACCGCCTGCGCGAGCAGCTGGGCCGCCCGATCTTCCTGGTGCACCGGCTCGACCGCGCCACCAGCGGCTGCCTGCTGCTGGCGTTCGACCGCGAGTCGGCCAGCGCCCTGGGCAAGGCGCTGATGGGCGGCGCGGTGGAAAAGGACTACCTGGCGGTGTGCCGCGGCTGGCCGGCGGAAACCGGCTTCAGCGTCGACCACGACCTGGACGGCGGGCCGGGCAAGCCGCTGAAGAAGCCGGCGGTGACCCATTTCCAGCGCCTGCTGACCGGCGAGCTGGCGGTGCCGTCGAGCGGCTTTCCGACCTCGCGCTATGCGCTGCTGCGCTGCCAGCCGCAGACCGGTCGGTTCCGCCAGATCCGCCGCCACCTGAAGCACCTGTCGCACCACCTGATCGGCGACACCAGCCACGGCGACGGGCGCCACAACCGTACCTTCCGCATGCTCGGCGTGCACCGGATGCTGCTGCACGCCGAGCGCCTGGCGTTCCCGCATCCGGGCGGCGGCCGGGTCGAGGTGCGCGCGCCGCTGGATGCGCAGTTCGGCAAGGCCTGCGCGCTGTTCGGCTGGGAGCCGCCGCGATTGTAGGAACGGGTCCAGGGCGTGCGCTCTTTTTCTTTGTGGGAGCGACTTCAGTCGCGACGGGCGTTACCGGTAAAGCCTCATCGCGACTGAAGTCGCTTCTACGGAAGGCAACAGCTCAACAGCAAGATCAAAGGCTTTCGCCCCCCTTCGGGGCGCGAGTTACCTTTCTTTGCTCGTGCAAAGAAACGTAACCCAAAGAAGCGCTTCACAGCAGCCGAATGGCTGATCAAGCACGCCCTGTCCTCGCGCCCTGCGCTTCGCTACGGGTTCGCTCCGCCGTCGGGAATTCGCGGAAGGGGCC
>DNXT01000347.1:0-1431 GCA_003505795.1 Lysobacteraceae bacterium
CAGCGCTCGCTGGCCGCGCAGGCGCTGTCGATGCCCGGCGGCGGCGCCGAGCAGAAGGTGGCGCAGTGGCTGGAGCGCGACGATTCCAGCCTGCGCTTCACCCTGTCGATGCTGGCCGAGCTGGCCGAGCAGAAGGCGCTGGACTACCCGACCGTGTCGGTGGCGGTGCAGCGCCTGGGCCAGCTGGCGTCGCACGGGGTGTAAGCCCCGTGGTCGGGCCCGCGTTGCGGGCCCGACCCAGAAGTCTGCCGCGCAGATTTCTTGCGCCGCACTTCGGGCTTGCCTCTCCCCCGCGGCTGTCGCCGCGCCCCCCTTAACAGAAGGGGGGCTTTGCTCCGGACGGCTTGCTGCCGTCTTTGCCTTGCTTTCGTAGGAGCGACTTCAGTCGCGGTCGGGCTTGCTCCAAAGCCGCTCCTACGCGGTCTTGCGTCGCCGGTTATGATCGGCGCATGACTTCCGCACTTCTTCCCGCCAATCCGCGCATCTGCTTCCTCGCCAGCACCGCGCCGGCGGCGCAGCGGGCGCGCGAGCTGCTGACCGCGCGCCACGGCGACCATGCCGTGGAGGACGCCGACGTGCTGTGCGCGCTCGGCGGCGACGGCTTCATGCTGCAGACCCTGCATCGCCACGGCGGCGCCGGCAAGCCGGTGTTCGGCATGAAGCTGGGCTCGGTCGGCTTCCTGATGAACCAGTACCGCGACGACGGCGACCTGCTGGCGCGCCTGCAGCGGGCCGAGCCGGCGCACCTGCGGCCGCTGGAGATGCTGGCGCAGACCGAGTCGGGCACCACCACCGGTTCGCTGGCGTACAACGAAGTCTCGCTGCTGCGCCAGACCCGCCAGGCCGCGCACCTGAGCGTGGACCTGAACGGACAGACCCGGATCGAGGAGCTGATCGGCGACGGCGTGCTGGTGTCCACCCCGGCCGGCAGCACCGCCTACAACTATTCCGCGCACGGCCCGATCCTGCCGCTGGGCTCGCACACCCTGGCGCTGACGCCGATCGCGCCGTACCGGCCGCGGCGCTGGCGCGGGGCGATCCTCAAGGCCGACACCCAGGTACGCTTCCGGGTGCTGGATCCGTACAAGCGGCCGGTCAGCGTGACCGCCGATTCGCACGAGACCCGCGACGTGGTCGAGGTGACGATCCGCGAATCGGCCGAGCACCGCGTGACCCTGCTGTTCGACCCCGAGCACAACCTGGAAGAGCGCATCTTCAGCGAGCAGTTCGTGGTCTGAAGCAGGGATTGGGGATTCGGGATTGGGGATTCGCAGGAGCGGCTTCAGCCGCGATCAGGCTTGCCCATTTGAATCCCGGCACATGGATGTGCGGGCTTTGGCGGAGGGACCTGCACCTGCACCAAGGCCTCATCGCGGCTGAAGCCGCTCCTGCGAAAAGCAGTTACGCTTTCATCGAATCCCGAATCCCGAA
>DNXT01000347.1:1633-1845 GCA_003505795.1 Lysobacteraceae bacterium
ATCCCGAATCCCGAATCCCGACCTCATGGCCGACAACACCCCCCGCCTGCTCACCGTCGCGGTCACCTCCCGCGCCCTGTTCGATCTCGAGGAGGGCCATGTGCTGTTCGAGCGCGACGGGCTGGAGGCCTATGCCGCCTACCAGCGCGAGCACGAGGACGACGTGCTCGCCCCCGGCGTCGCGTTCCCGGTGGTGCGCAAGCTGCTGGCGC
>DNXT01000347.1:2049-2620 GCA_003505795.1 Lysobacteraceae bacterium
TGGTGCGCAAGCTGCTGGCGCTCAACAACGGCGCGCCGCCGGATACGCCGCGGGTGGAGGTGATCCTGCTCTCGCGCAATTCCGCCGACACCGGGCTGCGCATCTTCAATTCGATCCAGCATTACGGGCTGGGCATCGTGCGCGCGACCTTCACCTCGGGCGAGGCGACCTGGCCCTACGTCAAGCCGTTCGGTACCGACCTGTTCCTGTCGGCCAACCCCGACTCGGTACGGCGCGCGCTGTCGCACGGCATCGCCGCCGCCCACATCCTGCCGCGCAGTCCCGGCGAGCAGGCCGCCGCCGCCGAGGCGATCGTCGACAAGGACGACAGCCGCCTGTCCACGCAGCTGCGCATCGCCTTCGACGGCGATGCGGTGATCTTCGGCGACGAGAGCGAGCGCATCTCCCGCGAGCAGGGCGTGGAGGCGTTCGGCCGGCACGAGCAGGAACGCGCGCGCGAGCCGCTCAGCGGCGGGCCGTTCCGCAACTTCCTGTCGGCGCTGCATGCGCTGCAGGCGGCGTTCCCGGCCGGCGAGGCCTCGCCGATCCGCACCGCGCTGGTCACCGCGCG
>DNXT01000348.1:0-213 GCA_003505795.1 Lysobacteraceae bacterium
GCTGGCGGCCGGCTTGGCCGCGGCCGCCGCAGCGGCCGCGATGGCCGGGCGCTGCCGTACCCAGTCGCTGTAGCCACCAACGTATTCGCCGATGCGGCCGTCGCCTTCCATCACCATGGTCGAGGTGACCACGTTGTCGATGAAGTCGCGGTCGTGGCTGACCAGCAGCAGGGTGCCGGTGTAGTCGCCGAGCAGCTCTTCCAGCAGCTCCAG
>DNXT01000348.1:450-3919 GCA_003505795.1 Lysobacteraceae bacterium
CAGCTCTTCCAGCAGCTCCAGCGTCTCCACGTCCAGGTCGTTGGTGGGTTCGTCCATCACCAGCAGGTTGGACGGCTGCGCGAACAGCCTGGCCAGCAGCAACCGGTTGCGCTCGCCGCCGGACAGGCGGGTGATCGGCGCGCGCGCGCGCTCCGGGGTGAACAGGAAGTCCTGCAGGTAGGCGTGCACGTGCTTGCGCTTGCCGTTGAGCTCGATGAAGTCCGCGCCTTCGGCCACGTTCTCGATCGCGCTCCAGTCCTCGCGCAGGGTGGCGCGGTACTGGTCGAAGTAGGCGACCTGCAGGTTGGTGCCGAGCCGGACCTCGCCCGACTGCGGCTGCAGTTCGCCGAGCAGCAGCTTCAGCAGGGTGGTCTTGCCGCTGCCGTTGGGGCCGATCAGGCCGATGCGGTCGCCGCGCAGGATGACGGTCGAGAAGTCGCGCACCATCGTGCGTTCGCCGAACGCGAACGACACGTCCTTGACGTCGATGACCTTCTTGCCGGAGTTCTCGCCCTGCGAGGCCTCCATCCGTACGTTGCCGCCCAGCTCGCGGCGCTGGCCGCGCTCGTTGCGCATCGCCTTGAGCCGGCGCACGCGGCCTTCGTCGCGGGTGCGGCGCGCCTTGATGCCCTGGCGGATCCACACTTCCTCCTGCGCCAGCAGCTTGTCGAAGCGGGCGTTCTCCTGCGCCTGCGCATTGAGCCGCTCCTCGCGGCGGCGCTCGTAGTTGGCCCAGTCGCCCGGCCAGCTGCTGACCTGGCCGCGGTCGATCTCGACGATGCGGGTGGCCAGCGCGCGCAGGAAGCGGCGGTCGTGGGTGACGAACACCACGCTGCCGCCCCAGCCCTTCAGGAAGCCTTCGAGCCAGTCGATCGCCTCGATGTCCAGGTGGTTGGTCGGCTCGTCCAGCAGCAGCACGTCCGGCGCCGACACCAGCGCGCGCGCCAGCAGCACCCGCCGCTTCATGCCGCCGGACAGGCGCGCGAACTCCGCCTCGCCATCCAGTTCCAGCTTGGTCAGGGTCTCGCCGACGCGCTGGTCCAGCGCCCAGCCGTCGGCGGCGTCGATCTTGGCCTGCACCCTGCCCATCGCATCGCCATCGAACTCGGCGGCGTGGCTGAGATGGTGGAACTCGGCCAGCCACTGGCCGAGCTCGCCGAGGCCGTCGGCGACCACGTCGAACACGCTGCCGCCGGTGCCCTGCGGCACCTCCTGCTCGAGCCGGGCGATGCGCACGCCCTGCTGCACGCGCACCTCGCCGTCGTCGGGCTTGAGTTCGCCGGCGATCAGCTTCATCAGGGTGGACTTGCCGGCGCCGTTGCGGCCGATCAGGGCGATGCGCTCGCCCGGCTCGATCGTCAACTCGGTTTTTTCCAGCAACAACGGGCCGCCGACGCTGTAGTCGACGTTCTGCAGGGTAATCAGGGGCATGCGCGCATTGTACGGCAGCGCAGGGGCCAGGCCGCAGGTGCGCGCGGGGCGCGGGCCGCGTCAGGCCGTTTCCAGCAGCCGCGCCAGCGCCGGCGAGAAGCGCTTGCTGCGGTGCTGCACCCGGTACAGCGGCCGGCTCAGCGCCGGCAGGGTCGTCTCCAGCACCTGCAGCGATCCCAGCGCCAGCTGGTCGCGCACCGCGCACAGCGACAGGCAGGTGATGCCCAGGCCGACGCAGGCCGCCTGCTTGATCGCCTCGGTGCTGCCCAGCTGCATCGAGGCGCCGAACCCTCCCAGGTGCGGCAGCAGTGCGTTGTCGACCGACTCGCGGGTGCCGGAGCCGGGCTCGCGCAGCAGCCAGCGCTGCGCGCGCAGCAGCGCCGGATCGCAGGCGCCGCCGCGTGCACAGGGATGACCCGGGGCGGCGACCAGCACCATCGCGTCGTCGTGCCAGGGCCGCACCTCCAGCTCGTCGGCGTGGCACGGCCCCTCGACCACCGCGGCATCCACCTCCAGCCGCGATACCGCCGCGACGATATCGCGGGTATTGCCGATGCGCAGTTCCACGCGAACCTGCGGTTGCTCCCGCAGCAACGCGGCGATCCGCCCCGGCATCAGGTAGTTGCCGACGGTGGTGCTGGCGCCGAGACGGATCTGCGCCGGTTGCGGCGCATGCGCCGCCGCGTCGCCCAGCCCGAAACGGTGTTCTATCGCGCCCGCCGCCGCCAGCGCCTCGCGGGCCGGATCCAGCAGGGCGCGGCCGGTCTCGTTGAGTACCAGCCGCTTGCCGATCCGGTCGAACAGCGGCGCGCCGAGCAATCCTTCCAGCTCGCCGAGGGCGGCGCTGGTGGCCGACTGCGACAACGGGATGCGGGCGGCCGCGGCGGTGGTGCTGCCATGTTCGGCGATCGCGGAGAAGATCTGCAGCTGTCTCAGGGTGAGGCGCATCGATCTATTTATTCAATGGGTAACGGATAGTAGTACAACCCGTTTTACGGATATATCGGGCGGACCGATCCTGTGCCCACCGTCCGCTTCGCTACCGCCTCATGCCCGGCACCGCGCCCCTGCTGCAGGTCGACTCGGCCCTTCCCCCGCTCGCCAGGTTCCGCACGCTGCTGCCCGGACTGCTGCTGACCGCCGTCATCGCCGCCTCCGCGCTCTGGCTCGGCGGCCACGCCTGGTTGCAGGCCAAGGGCCTGGGCGCTCTCACCCTGGCCATCGTGATCGGCATCGCCGTCGGCAACAGCGTCTATCCGGCCATCGCCGACGCCGCCGGCGCGGGGGTCGGCTTCGCCAAGGGCCCGCTGCTGCGCGCCGGGATCGTGCTGTACGGGCTCCGCCTGACCTTCCAGGACGTCGCCCAGGTCGGCGTCGCCGGCGTGGCGATCGACGCCCTCGTGCTCGTTTCCACCTTTTCCCTCGCCTGGCTGCTCGGCACCCGCCTGCTGAAGATGGACCTGCGCACCACCTTGCTGATCGGCGCCGGCAGTTCGGTCTGCGGGGCGGCGGCGGTCATGGCCGCCGAACCGGTGGTGCGCGGCCGCTCCGAGCAGGTCGCGGTCGCGGTCTCGACCGTGGTGGTGTTCGGCACGCTGGCGATGTTCGCCTGGCCGGCGCTGTACGCCTTCGGTGCCGGCCGGGGCTGGCTGGCGGCGGATCCGCGCCTCTACGGCATCTTCGCCGGATCCACCGTGCACGAGGTGGCGCAGGTCGTGGCCGCTGCGTCGGCGGCCGGCGCAGCCGCAGCCGACGCCGCGCTGATCGCCAAGATGGTGCGGGTGATGATGCTGGCGCCGTTCCTGCTGCTGTTGGCGCTGTTGCTGGCGCGGCGCGCGCGCGGCGACGCCGAGGCGCCCGTACGCATCGCCGTTCCCTGGTTCGCGTTCGGCTTCGTCGCGGTGATCGCCGTCCATTCGCTGGTCCCGCTGACGGCCCGCTGGGCGCAGGCGACGACGACGCTGGACACCGCGCTGCTGGCGGCAGCGATGGCCGGGCTCGGGCTCACCACCCGCGCCGGCGCATTGCGAGATCGGAA
>DNXT01000485.1:0-1899 GCA_003505795.1 Lysobacteraceae bacterium
CCAGCGCCGGTGCCGGCAACGAGCCCGACCGCGACCGCATCGAGGCGGCGCTGGCCCGCGCGCAGGGCGTCATCGCCCAGGCCGCCGCCGACCTGGGCCTGAGCCGGCAGGCGCTGTACCGGCGCATGGACCGCTACGGCATCAAGCCCGACTGACCGACGATGCGCGTGCGCTCCTTCACCCTGCACCTGTTCCTGCGCCTGCTGCCGGTGCTGGCGTTGGCCGCGGCGGTGCCGTGGCTGCTGGCCTACTGGCTGGACCGCGGCTGGGAGGTGACGGCGATCTCGGCGGCGCTGCTGCTGGCGCTGATGTGGTGGGTGCTGCGTCGCGCCACCGCGCCGATGCGCTCGCTGTTCCGCGCGCTCTCCGGCACCACCAGCAGCTACCGCGACGGCGAGTACAACTTCGGCGTGCACTGGCACGGCGACGACGAGCTCGGCCAGCTGGTGCAGGCGCATGCCGACCTCGGCGAAGTGCTGCGCGCGCAGCGCCAGAACCTGGTCCAGCGCGAGCTGATGCTCGACACCATGGTGCAGAACACGCCGGTGGCGATGCTGCTGATCGCCGCCGGCGGCGACGGCATCCGCCGCATCACCTTCTCCAACGTCGCCGCGCGCAAGCTCCTGCACGGCGGCTGGAAGGTGGAGGGCCAGCGTTTCGACGGCCTGTTCGAGAAGATGCCAACGGAGCTGCGCGACGCGCTCGCCCGCGGCGGCGACAGCCTGTTCGCGGTGCGCGAGGAAGACGGCGACGAGGACGACGAACAGATCTACCACCTCGCCCGCCGCAGCTTCCATCTCAATGGCCGCGCGCACGAGCTGCTGCTGGTGCGCACCCTCACCACCGAGCTGCGCCGCCAGGAGGTGCAGACCTGGAAGAAGGTGATCCGGGTGATCAGCCACGAGCTCAACAACTCGCTCGCGCCGATCGCCTCGCTGGCGCATTCCGGCGCCGAGCTGGTACGCCGGCACAAGACCGAGCGGCTCGGCGAGGTGCTCGGCACCATCGAGGACCGCGCGCGCCACCTGGAGGGTTTCATCCGCGGCTACGCGCGCTTCGCCAAGCTGCCGCAGCCGCAGCTGCGCACAGTCGAATGGGCCAGCTTCCTCGCCGGCATCCACCAGCAGATTCCCTTCCGGCTCAGGAATGGCGCGCCCGAGGCCTGCAGCCGGGTCGACGTGGCGCAGATCGAACAGGCGCTGCTCAACCTGCTGAAGAACGCGCACGAGGCCTGCGGCGAGGCATCGCCGCCCAACGACGATGTCGAGGTGCGGCTGGCGCGGCTGCCGCAGTGGCTGCGGCTGGAGATCCTCGATCGCGGCAACGGCATGAACGAGTCGGTGCTGCAGAACGCGCTGATGCCGTTCTATTCGACCAAGCGCAACGGCACCGGCCTGGGCCTGGCGCTGACCCGCGAGATCGTCGAGGCCCACGGCGGCCGCATCTCGCTGCAGAACCGCCCCGAGGGCGGCCTGTGCGTGACCTTGCTGCTGCCGATGGCCTGAACTCGATCCTCACGGCCTCGCAGGAGCGACTTCAGTCGCGATGGGGCTTCCCCTTTGAATCCCCGTACATGGATGTGGGGGCTGTTGCAGAGGGACCTGCATGCGCGAAGGCCCCATCGCGACTGGAGTGGCTCCTACGACGGCCGCTGCACTCCCGGCACGAGCGCCTCAGCGCTTCTTCGGCCGCTGCCAGCCTTCGACGGTGCTCTGGCGCGCGCGCGCCACGGTGAGCTCGCCGGCCGGCGCATCGCGGGTGAGCACGGTGCCCGCGCCGAGCGTCGCCCCGGCACCGACCTCGACCGGCGCCACCAGCGAGGAATTGGAGCCGATGAAGGCGTTGTCGCCGATCGTGGTCTGCGACTTGTTCACCCCGTCGTAGTTGCAGGTGATGGTG
>DNXT01000485.1:2092-2625 GCA_003505795.1 Lysobacteraceae bacterium
GTAGTTGCAGGTGATGGTGCCGGCGCCGATGTTGACCTTGCTGCCCACCACCGCGTCGCCGAGGTAGGTCAGATGGTTGGCCTTGCTGCCCACGCCCATCACCGTCTTCTTGGTCTCGACGAAGTTGCCGACGTGCACGCCGTCGGCCAGCACCGTGCCCGGGCGCAGCCGTGCGAACGGCCCGATCTTGACCGCGCCCTCGGTGACCGCGCCCTCCAGGTCGCAATGCGCCAGCACCTCGGTGCCCGGCCCCAGCCGCACGTCCTTCAGCCGCACGAACGGGCCGATGCTGACGCCGTCGGCCAGTTCGACGTCGCCCTCGAACACGACGTTGACGTCGATGCGCACGTCGCGCCCCACGCGGACCCGGCCGCGCTGGTCGATGCGCGCCGGATCGGCCACGTGCGCGCCCTGCAGGCACAGCGCGCGCGCGGCGCGCAGCTGCCAGGCGCGCTCGAGCTGGGCGAGCTGCCAGGGATCGTTCGCGCCTTCGGCCTCCTGCGCATCGGCGACCAGCACCATCTCGGCCGGGG
>DNXT01000484.1 GCA_003505795.1 Lysobacteraceae bacterium
CGCGCGCGGTTGCCGATCTGGTCGTGGTTCTGCGCGAACACCACGAACTTGTGCGGCGCCAGCCCCGCGCTGGGCTCGCCGCGCACGTGGCCGCGCGGATCCGGCTGGCCCTGGTAGGCGAAGCCCTCGCCCAGCACCCGCGCCAGGTGCGCGCCGGGATCGTCGGCGAAGGCGGCGTAATAGCCCTCGGTCTCGCCGGTCAGCAGCACGTGCAGCGCGTTGTGGAAGTCGTCGTTCCATTGCGCGGTGTAGCCGCGCGCCAGCTGCGAGGCCTGGTTGGCCTCGTTCTCCAGCACCAGGTGCACGTGCCGGCCAGGCGCGACGCTGCACGCCACCGCCTCGCGCAAGGTATCCAGGAACGCGTTGGGCACGATCGCGTGCACCGCGTCCAGGCGCAGGCCGTCGAAGCGGTACTCGTGCAGCCACATCAGCGCGTTGTCGATGAAGTAGCGCTGCACCACCGGCTCGCGGAAATCGATCGCCGCGCCCCACGGCGTCGGCGCGTCGGTACGGAAGAACTGCGGCGCATACCGGCCCAGGTAGTTCCCGTCCGGGCCGAAGTGGTTGTACACCACGTCCAGCAGCACCATCAGCCCATGGCCGTGCGCGGCGTCGACCAGCGCCTTGAGTTCGTCCGGGGTGCCGTAGACGGCGCTCGGCGCGTATGGCAGCACGCCGTCGTAGCCCCAGTTGCGCGTGCCCGGGAAGCTGGACAGCGGCATCAGCTCGATCGCGGTGATGCCCATCGCCGCCAGCAGCGGCAGCTGCGCCTGCACCCCGGCATAGCCGCCGCAGGTGCCCACGTGCAGTTCGTAGAGGACCGCCTCGTGCCACGGCCGGCCCTGCCAGTCGCCGTGCCGCCAGCGGTGGCCGTCGAGCGGTTGCACCGCACTGGCGCCATGCACGCCGTCGGGCTGCCAGCGCGAGGCCGGGTCCGGCACCAGGGCATCGCCGTCGATGCGGTAGCGGTAGCGCGTGCCCGGCGCGCAGTCGAGCGTGGCGGCATGGAAGCCGTCGGCATGCGGCACCAGCGGATGGACGCGGTCGCCGTCGAGCACCACCTCCACCTCGCTGGCCTGCGGCGCCCACAGCGCGAAGCGGACCCGGCCCGCCCCCGCCGGCAGGGCGCCCCAGCGCGGCGGCGCATCCGCGGACGCCACGCTCAGTCCTCCGCCTGCAGGTACACCGTGGCCAGCGGCGGCAGCACCAGCTGCAGCGACTGGGCGTGGCCGTGCATGGCCAGCGGCTCGGTCGACAGGCCGCCGCCGTTGCCGCGGTTGCCGCCGCCGTAGTGGCAGCTGTCGGTATTGAGGATCTCGCGCCAGCGGCCGGCGCGCGGCACGCCGACCCGGTAGCCGTGGCGCGGCATCGGGGTGAAGTTGCTGACCGCCAGCACCGGCCGGCCCTCGCCCTGCGGGTCGTGGCGGACGAACGCGAACACGCTGTTGCGGTGGTCGTCGCCGACGCTCCAGTCGAATCCCTCGGCGAGATGGTCGCCGCGATACAGCGCCGGCTGCGCCGCCAGCACGCCGTTGAGGTCGGCCAGCAGCCGTCGCAGGCCGGCATTCGCATCGTGCCGCAGCGCGTCCCAGTCGAGCGCGCCGTCGTGGTTCCACTCCGCCTCCTGTCCGAACTCGCCGCCCATGAACAGCAGCTTGTCGCCCGGGTGCGCCCACATGAAGGCGAAGTAGGCGCGCAGGTTGGCGAAGCGCTGCCAGTCGTCGCCCGGCATCTTAGCCAGCAGCGCGCGCTTGCCGTGCACCACCTCGTCGTGCGACAGCGGCAGCACGAAGCGCTCGGAGAACGCGTACACCAGGCCGAAGGTCATCTCGCTGTGGTGGTGCGAGCGGTGCACCGGATCGCGCTGCAGGTACTGCAGCGTGTCGTGCATCCAGCCCATGTTCCACTTGTGGGTGAAGCCCAGTCCGCCGCGCTCCACCGGCGCGGTCACGCCGGGCCAGGCGGTGGATTCCTCGGCGATCATCATCACCCCCGGGAAGCGCGCGCCGATCTCGCCGTTGAGCCGGCGCAGGAACGCCACCGCCTGCAGGTTCTCGCGGCCGCCGTGCTCGTTGGGCACCCATTCGCCGTGCCCGCGGCTGTAGTCGCGGTACAGCATCGAGGCCACCGCATCCACGCGCAGCCCGTCGACGTGGTAGCGCTCGATCCATTCCAGCGCGCTGCCCAGCAGGTACGCCGCGACCTCGTGGCGGCCGTAGTTGTAGATCAGCGTGTGCCAGTCGCGGTGGAAGCCTTCGCGCGGATCGGCGTGCTCGTACAGGGCGGTGCCGTCGAAGCGCTGCAGGCCGTGCTCGTCGCCCGGGAAATGCGCGCTGACCCAGTCCAGGATCACGCCGATGCCGGCCCTGTGGCAGGTATCGATGAAGCGCGCGAACGCCTCCGGCGTGCCGTGCCGCGCGGTCGGCGCGTACATGCCCAGCGGCTGGTAGCCCCACGAGCCGCCGAACGGATACTCGGTCACCGGCAGCAGCTCGACGTGGGTGAATCCCAGCTCCTGCACGTAGGGCACCAGCTGCGCGGCCAGCGCATCCCAGTCCAGCGGCTGGCCGCGCGCGTCGCGCCGCCACGAGCCGGCGTGCAGCTCGTAGATCGACATCGGCCGTTCGCCGGCCTGCGCGCGCCGCGCCATCCATGCCGCATCGTTCCAGTCGAAGCGCTCGGCCGCCGGCACGATCGAGGCGGTGGCCGGCGGCAGTTCCGCCTGCCGCGCCAGCGGGTCGGCCTTGTGCGGCAGGCGCGTGCCGTCGGCGGCGGTGATCTCGTACTTGTAGCGGGCGCCGGCGCGCACGCCCGGCAGGAAGATTTCCCAGACCCCGCCGGTATGGCGCAGCCGCATCGGGTGGCGGCGGCCGTCCCAGCCGTTGAAATCGCCGACCAGCGCGACCCGGCGCGCGTTCGGCGCCCATACCGCGAAGCGCACCCCGGCCACACCGTCGCGCACGTCGTGGTGGGCGCCGAGCAGGCTGCGCAGCGCCTCGCCGTCGCCCTCGTGGAACCGCTGCAATGCCGCCTCGTCGAGCACCTCGCCGAACGCGAAGGGGTCCTCGACCTCCTCCACCGCGTCCGCCCACACGATCCGCAGCCGATACGGCTGCGGCGGCGCCAGCACGCCCTCGAACACGCCGGGCACCACGCTCGGCCGCAGCCG
>DNXT01000486.1 GCA_003505795.1 Lysobacteraceae bacterium
GCTCTACCAACTGAGCTATTCCCGCTTGGGAGGCGAAATTCTACCGTTAACCGGATAGCTGTCAACCATTGGACTCAACTTTCTTGGGATTCTTGCGGACCGCCGCCTTCTCGTCCTCGCGCAGGCTCGGCCAGGCGGCGTGCAGGTACTGGATGCCCGACCACAAGGTCAGCAGCGCGGCGATGGCGAGCGTCCAATAACCCACCTGGAACACGAATGCCCCCATCCAGATCGCATGCGTCGGGGTCTGCCCCGGCGTCACCGAGTACAGCAGGCACAGCAGCGCGACCATCTGCGCGGTGGTCTTGACCTTGCCGATCAGCGCCACCCTCACCTTGGCGCGCTGGCCGATCTCGGCCATCCATTCGCGCAACGCCGACACCGCGATCTCGCGTCCGACGATCACCGCCGCCCAGAACGCCATCCACGGCGTCGGATGCCCCTGCACGATCAGGAACAGCGCCACCGCGACCATCAGCTTGTCCGCGACCGGATCCAGGAAGGCGCCGAACGCCGAGTACTGGTGATAGCGGCGGGCGATCCAGCCATCCAGCCAGTCGGTGAACGCGGCGACGGCGAAGATGCCGGCCGACGCGAAGTTGGTCCACTTGTAGGGCAGGTAGAACACCACGACCAGCACCGGGATCATCACGATCCGCAGCAGCGTCAGCCAGGTGGGGATGGTCAACTTCATTCGAAAGCTCTATTCGCCGGCAACGTCAGGCGCCGGCAGTCCATGCAGATTAGCGTAGATCCGCGCTGCGAGCGCGGCATTCACGCCTTCCACACGCGCGATTTCCGCCTCGCCGGCGGCCTTGAGGCCGGCCAGCCCGCCGAAATGCTTGAGCAGGCTGGCCCGCCGCTTGGGGCCGATGCCGGCGATGTCCTCGAGCTTGCTGGTCATGCGCGCCTTCTGCCGGCGACCGCGATGGCCGGTGATCGCGAAGCGGTGCGCCTCGTCGCGGACCTGCTGGATGAACTGCAGCGCCGGCGACGCGGCGCCCGGGCGAAGCTCGCGGCCATCGGGAAGCACCAGCGTCTCGTGCCCGGCACGCCGTTCCTCGCCCTTGGCCACGCCGACCAGCGCCACGCCCTCCACCCCGAGCTCGACCAGCGCGGCCTGCGCCTGGGCCAGCTGCCCGGCGCCGCCGTCGATCAGCAGCACCTCCGGCAGCACGCCGTCCTCCTCGACCGCGCGGCGGAACCGCCGCTCGATCGCCTGCCGCATCGCCGCGTAGTCGTCGCCCGGCTCGATGCCGGAGATGTTGTAGCGGCGGTACTGGCCGCGCACCGGACCGCTGGCGTCGAACACCACGCAGGAGGCCACGGTCGCCTCGCCCATGGTGTGGCTGATGTCGAAGCATTCCACCCGCTTCACCGGCTCGGCGAGCCCCAGCATCTCGCGCAGGCCTTCGCTGCGCGCCTGCTGCGCGCTCTGGCTGCTGAGCTCGCCCGCCAGAGTAACCTGCGCATTGCGCCCGGCCAGTTCCACGTAGCCGGCACGCTCGCCGCGCACGTTCCATTTCAGCCAGATCCTGCGCTCGGCCGAGCTGCTCAGCGCCGCTTCGATCAGGTCCAGGTCCGGGATCTCGCGGTCCAGCAGGATCTCGCGCGGCGGCGCATGCTCGGCGTAGTACTGCGACACGAACGCGCCGAGGATCTCGCCGGCGCTGTCCTCGCCGTTGGTCTTGGGGAAGAACGCGCGGGTTCCCAGGTTGCGGCCGTCGCGGAAGCTCAGCAGCAGCACGCAGGCCTGGCTGGCCTGGGTGGCGCAGGCCAGCACGTCCAGGTCGGCGGCACGGCCGTCCACGTACTGGCGGTTCTGCATGCTGCGCAGCGACGCCAGCAGGTCGCGCAGGCGGGCGGCGCGCTCGAACTCGAGCTTCTCGCTGGCCGCCTGCATCGATTGCATCAGCTCGTCGGCGAGCTGGTCGCTCTTGCCCTCTAGGAACATCGTCGCGCGGCGCACCGACTCGGCATAGTCGTCGGCCTGGACCAGTTCGACGCAGGGCGCGCTGCAGCGCCCGATCTGGTACTGCAGGCAGGGCCGCGACCGGTTGCGGAACACGCTGTCCTCGCAGCTGCGCAGCTTGAACAGCTTGTGCATCAGGTTGAGCGTCTCGCGCACCGCGGTCACCCCGGGATACGGCCCGAAGTACCTGCCGGGGACGGCGCGCGGACCGCGGTGCAACGCGATGCGCGGCCACGGCTCCCTGGTCATCAGCACGTAGGGGTAGCTCTTGTCGTCGCGCAGCGACACGTTGTAGCGCGGCGACAGCGACTTGATCAGCTGGTTTTCCAGCAGCAATGCCTCGGCCTCGCTGCGGGTGACGGTCACGTCCATGCGCGCCACCTGCGACAGCATCGAGGTCAGGCGCGCGTTCTTCGGCGTACCGTTGAAGTAGCTGCCCACGCGCTTGCGCAACGCGCCGGCCTTGCCCACGTACAGCAAGGTGTCGTCGGCGGCGTACATGCGATACACGCCGGGGGCGGTACTGAGGTTGGCGGCGAATGCCTTGCCGTCGAACCCGGCTGCAGGCCTGGACTTCATTCTTGGATGGCGAGTTCGCTCAATTCGCCGCTTGCGATGTCGTAGCGCAACACCGCATGGGCGTCGGTCTCGGCAATCCAGAGGACGCCGCCGCAGATCGCCAGGCCGGCCGGCCCATGCAGCCGCCGCGGCAGCTGCACGGTGCTCAGCTCGCCGCCGCCCAGCCGCAGGCTGCGCAGGCTGCCGTTGCCGGCATCGGCGATCCACAGCACCGGCGCCCCTTCGCCGAGCGCGATCGCCTGCGGGAACTGCAGCCGGGCCGTGCTGCGCGGGCCGTCCTGGTCGCCGAACTGCCAGGTCCCCTGCCCGCCGACCAGCGTCTGCACCAGGTCGCCGCGCAGCTGCATCGAGCGCACCGCCGAACCCAGCGCATCGCACACGTAGAGCACCTGCTGCACGGCGGCGACCGCGGCCGGCTGCGCGAACGCGGCGAGGTGGCCGCTGCCGTCGCGGTTCTCCAGCGGGCCAGCGCCGGCCCGCCACTTCAGCTCGGACCGCCCCAGGTCGTAGCTCCATATCCGGTTGTCGCCGGCCATCGCGATCAACACCTGGTTGTCGACCACGGCCAGCCCCTGCGGGTGGTTGAGCGAGGAGGCGCCGGGCGTGGCGAGCCGCCCCTCCACCGGGTCGCCGGCGCGGCCGTTGCCGCACAGCGTATCGACCCGGCCGCCGCGCAGATCGATGCGGCGCAACGCATGGTTGCCGGTGTCGGCCACGTACAGCGACTCACGCTCGAGCGCCAGCCCGCGCGGCCGCTTGAACGCCGCCTCGTCCGGTTCGCCGTCCGCCAGGTCGGCGGTGCCTATGCCGAAGGTGCGCAGTATCCGGCCGCCGTGGGTGCATTCCAGGATCCGGTGATGGCCGCTGTCGGCCACGTACAGCCGGTCGGCGGTGGCGGCCAGGCCGGTCGGGAAGCGCAGCGCCAGGCGCGGCTCCGGATTGCGCTCGGCGACGGCATGCAGGTCCTCGTCCGCCGGCTGCGGCTGTCCCAGGCAGAGTTCGTTCAACGCCTTGTCGATGTCGCCGGCGGCGCCGACGATCCGCTCCCGCTCGCGGCCCTGGGCATCGATCAGCACCAGCGTCGGCCACGACTCCACGCCGAAGCGGCGCCAGGTCTCCCAGTCGCGGTCGAGCAGGATCGGAGCGCTCACCCCCTGGCTGCGCAGCTGCTTCAACGAACGGTCGCCGTCGCGCTCGCAGTCGAACCGCGGCACCTGCACCACCACCAGTTGCAGGCGCCCGGGATTGCGGGCCTGCCACTGGGTCAGCTCGGCGAGGCGTTGCGAGCACCACACCGACGAAGCGTTCACGAAGGCCAGCGCCAGTGCGCGTCCCCGGTGTTCCTGCAGGGTCGACGGGCGGGCGTTGAGCCAGGTGGGAAACTCCGGGAATTCCTGGGTGGTCTGTGCGCTCATGGAGGGATTATGCCCAATCACCGCGCCTCGGTGAGTCGTCGCACGGTACCGCGCGCGGCGCCGTCGACGAGGCTCCACACCCGCTCGAACTCGGCCTCGCCGCCGGCATAGGGATCGGGAATGGCCTCGACTTCCGCGCCGCCGGCCCACGGCAGCCACAACGCGACCTTGTCGCGCTGCGCCGCGGGCGCCAGCCGCAGCACCTCGCGGTGGTTGTCCGCGTCCGCGCACAGCAGCCAGTCGAAATCCAGATAGTCCTGCGCACGCAGCTGGCGCGCCCTCGATCCGGAGATGTCCACGCCATGGCCCCGCGCGCAGCGGATCGCGCGCGGATCCGGCGGCTCGCCCCGGTGCCAGCCGCCGGTCCCGGCCGAGTCGACTTCGATCAGCTCCGCGAGCCCGGCCAGGCGGATGCGCTCGCGCAGCGCGCCTTCGGCCATCGGCGAACGGCAGATGTTGCCGAGGCACACCACCAGCAGCCTCATGCGGCGGCCAGGCGGGCTTCGGCGCGGGCGAGGTCTTCCGGGGTATCGATCCCCGGCGGGAACCGTTCCGGCGTCAGCGCCACCGCGATGCGGAAGCCGGCCTCCAGCACGCGCAGCTGCTCCAGCGATTCGGCCTGCTCGAGGTTGCCCGGCGGCATCGCCGCGAAGCGGCGCAGGAAACCGGCGCTGTAGCCGTAGATGCCGATATGCCGGAGCCAGCTGCCTTCCGGCAGCGCGTCGCGCGATCTGGCGAATGCGTCGCGATGCCAGGGAATCGGCGCGCGGCTGAAGTACATCGCCTCGCCGCGGGCGTTGCGCACCAGCTTGACCACGTTGGGATCGAACAGGTCGTGCGCGGACTCGACCGGCGCGGCCAGCGTCGCCATCTCGGTCCCCGCCGTGGACAGCAGGTCGGCCACCGCGCGGATGCCCGCAGCCGGTGCGAACGGCTCGTCGCCCTGCAGGTTCACCACCCGCACCGCGTCGTCCCAACCGGCGATCCGGGCGCATTCGGCCAGGCGATCGGTTCCGGAAGCGTGCGTACCGGCGGTCATCGCGACGTGGATCCCGTCGACGCCGACCAGCGCCTCGGCGATCCGCGCATCGTCGGTGGCCACCCATACCTGGCCCGCACCGGCCAGCAACGCGCGCTCGGCGACGTGCTGGATCAGCGGCCGGCCGCCGAGCAGGCGCAGCGGCTTGCCGGGCAGCCGCGATGCTGCGTAGCGCGCCGGGATCGCGACCACGAACGCGTTTGCGGCGGCGCTCACGGAGCGGCCCCGACCGCTGAAATAAACGATTTCCCGATGAATCGCGTCTCCAATCGCATCCTGATCCCGGTCTGGTTGAGAAATTCACATTCGCCGGACGGAGCGGACATCTCCACGGCGAACCCGGCGAACCCGATGGCGAACCACCGCGGGCACGCCGCTTCCGCCCCATTCTATAGATCCCGCCTGCCACGGACTTGGCTGGCCGGCGTATCCGCCGCGCAGCGTCGATCCCCTGCTCCTGCGGCTCGCCTCCCGCCGGTGCCGCTGCCCGCCCAGGCCCAGACGCTGGATCCGCCGCAGGCCGCCGCCGGGC
>DNXT01000270.1:0-542 GCA_003505795.1 Lysobacteraceae bacterium
ACGCTCTTCCGATCTTCCGGCGCGTGCTGGTCGAGCGCCACCGCGCCGTCGGCGTGGCCTACGCCGCCGACGGCGTCGAGCACCAGGCCAGGGCCGCGCGCGAGGTGATCGTCTGCGCCGGCGCGGTGAACTCCCCGCAGTTGCTGCTGCCGTCGGGCATCGGTCGCGCGAACGAACTGCGCGGCCACGGCATCGACGTGCTCGCCGACCTGCCTGGCGTCGGCGCCAACCTGCAGGACCATCTCGACATCTGCACCCTGTACCGCACCGGCCCCGGGATCAGCTACGACCGCAGCAGCGAGCTCGCCACCGCGTTCCATTACTTCCTGCGCGGCCATCGCGGCCCCCGGCAGCAGCGACATCGCCGAGGCCGGCGGCTTCGCGCGCTCCCCGCTCGCGCGCGACGAGCGCGCCGACATCCAGTTCCATTTCGTGCCGGCGCTGCTCGACGACCACGGCCGCAACCGGTTCGCCGGCGACGGCTTCACCCTGCATGCCTGCTTCCTGCACCCGCTCAGCCGCGGCCGCATCGCCCTGGCCGG
>DNXT01000270.1:777-7543 GCA_003505795.1 Lysobacteraceae bacterium
GCCGCATCGCCCTGGCCGGCGCCGATCCGCGCCGACCGCCGCGGATCGCCCCGAACTACCTGGGCGACGCGCAGGGCTTCGACCTGCGGATGATGGTCCAGTGCGCGCGCATGTCCGCGCAGATCCTGCGCCAGCCGGCGTTCGAGCGCTTCCGCGGCGCGCCGATCTTTCCCGCCCGGGAAGGGCTGGACGATGCCGGCCTGGCCGACCTCGTCCGCCGCAAGGCCGAGTCCATCTATCACCCGGTCGGCAGCTGCCGCATGGGCAACGACGCCGGCTGCGTGGCCGACCCGCAACTGCGCGTGCACGGCATCGACGCGCTCCGGGTGGTGGACGCCTCGGTGATGCCGGCGCTGCCCAGCGGCAACACCAACGCGCCGACGCTGATGCCGGCCGAGCGCGCCGCCGACCTGATCCTGGGCCGGGAGCGGCCGGAAACTGAACCGGGATCACATCCGGTCATCCAAGAAACGGCTTCCGGATCAACATGATGCGCATTCATCTTGCTGCGGTTTGTACCATCCCGGGAAAGCGGCGCTAGAATCCTTCAAAGCAGTGGTCTACAGGCGGATAGACGAATGAAAAACATGAGCAGGCGCCGGCGCATGCGTCCGGTGGCATCGGGGTTGCTCGGCGTATTGCTGCCCTTCGCCCTCTCTTCCACCGCGCAGACACCGGCACCGGCCGTGCAGTCGCTGCAGGCCAGCGCGACTTCCCCGGGCTTCGCGCAATCCCCCACCCAGCCGATGGTCTACCGCGCCTCGCTGCCGCAGAGCAGCGTGCAGGCGCCCGCCGCGGGCTTCGATGTCGCCAGCTTCGAATCGATGGCCGACCAGCTCACCTACGGCGAGCGCGTGCCCGGCATGGCGATGGCGATCGTGCAGGGGGGACGCGTGCTCAGCGCGCGCGGCTATGGGGTCACCGACGTCAGCCGGCCGCAGCCGGTCGACGGCCACACCGTATTCCGCCTGGCGTCGCTGTCGAAGGCCTTCGCCGGCACCATGGCCGGCCTGCTGGTCAATGACGGCACCTTGCGCTGGGACAGCAAGATCACCGACTACGTACCCGGCTTCCAGCTCAGCGATCCGGTCGCCACCCGCCAGCTGACCGTGGCCGACGTACTCAGCCATCGGGTCGGACTGACCCGCAACGCCTACGACCGCGACGTCGAAGCCAACGCCGACTACTACACGCTGACCCACAAGCTGGCGTCGGCGCCGCTGCGCTGCGCTCCCGGCGACTGCTACGCCTACCAGAACGTCGCCTTCAGCCTGGTCGGCGACGTGGTGTTCGCCGCCTCCGGCAGCTTCTACGAGCAGTCGGTGGAACGGCGCATCTTCAAGCCGCTGGGCATGAACGACGCCAGCATGGGACTGGCCGGCATCCAGGCCAGCCCGCGCTGGGCGCGCCCGCACGTGCGCAGCCGCAACGGCTGGGTGTCGCTGATGCCCAAGCCCACCTACTACCGCGTCGCCCCGGCGGCCGGCGTCAACGCCAGCGCCAGCGACATGGCGCAATGGCTGCTGGCGCACACCGGCCACCGCCCGGACGTGCTGCCGGCGCCGCTGCTGGCCACCCTGCATGCGCCGCTGATTTCCACCCCCGGCGAAATGCGCGGCGGCTGGCGCCACCAGCGCGTCGACTCGGCCAGCTACGCACTGGGCTGGCGCGTGTTCGACTATGCCGGCCATCAGGTGATCTTCCATGCCGGCGCGGTGCAGGGCTACCGCGGCCTGGTCGCGCTGGTGCCCGAGCGCGACCTCGGCATCGCCATCATGTGGAACGGCGAGAGCAGCCTGCCGTCGGGCCTGCTGCCGACCATCCTGGACCGGGCGATGGGCCTGCCGGCGCAGCGCTGGCTGGACATCGACGTGGACAGCGACTTCGGCAGCGACAACATGCTCGCCGAGCGGCCGGACGCGAAACAGAAAGGCGCATCCTCCAACAAGTCGGTGGCCTCGCCGCGCTGACCCGGTCCGGCATGCCGGCCCACGAAAAAGGCGGCTACGGCCGCCTTTTTCATGGGTGACTTCAGTCCCGACGCTTTACCGGTAGAACCGTCGGGACTGAAGTCCCTCCCGCAATCGGCAGGCCGCGCATAAAAAAACTCCCTCCCCGCTGGGCGCCGGGGAGAGAGTCTGATGGTACGGCTATCGGGATTGGATCAGATCAGCGGAGCCGGGGTGGCCGGCAGCGCGACCGGAGCGGCCTTCTTCTTGCGAGCGGCCGGCTTCTTCTTGGCGACCTTCTTCGCGGCCGGCTTCTTGGCGGCGGTCTTCTTGGCCGCGACCTTCTTGGTGGCCTTCTTCGCGGTCTTCTTGGCTACGGTCTTCTTGGCCGCCTTCTTGGCGGTCTTCTTGGCGACCTTCTTCGCCGGCTTCTTGGCGACCTTCTTGGCCGCCTTCTTCGCGGTCTTCTTGGCCGTTACCTTCTTGACGGCCTTCTTCACTGCCTTCTTGGCCTTGGCGACCTTCTTGGCAACCTTCTTGGCGGCCTTCTTCACCGCCTTCTTGGCGGTGGACTTCTTGGCGACCTTCTTGGCGGTCGCCTTCTTCGCGACCTTCTTCACCGCCTTCTTGGCGGCAGGTTTTTTCTTCGCAGCAGCTTTCTTAGTGGCCATGTGATGGCTCCTCGTCAGTGAACTATGGAGTTGAAACGCCCAGTTGAACCAAGTCCGCGGCGGTGTACCGCCGGCGGAACCCGCCTGTGCAATGCACACGCGACGGATACAGAAACACCCGCATCGGGCATCGACACGGGTGCATGACGTAGAGCGTTGCGGCTTTTCTCGGAGGGAAGCAGACCCAACTCCACCATCGAAGGCTTGCCGGTGGAAGTGTGGCTTTTGCTTTTCGCCTTGATGTTGATTCGGCTCTCTCGCTTCAGCAGCAACGTCTGCTGGGGCGAAACCTAATCACGGTTTTTTTTACTGTCAACACTCCCCGCGCATTTTTTTTTCGACGCCCCCGCCCGTGTGCGGCCGCCGATACCGGCAAGTCCTTCGTCCCGGCCAGGCACATCCGCAAGCCGTTGCGCGGCATCGAAACCGGCACGTCGAAAAAAGCACTTCTTTTCAGCTGTATTCTTCTCGACGCCGCAGTGCATGCGACTTCGCGGCACAGCCGCTCGAGCCACTGCGATGGAGGCGGCAGCGACGATGCGCAGCCTGTCCGGAACCTGAAAAAAAATTCTCGCCAATGCTTGGTTCTGGCGTCGCACAAGTCCAAATGCGCAAACTTTTTGTGGCGCTGACGCGGGTCGGCGGCGCGCGCCGGTGCTCCGGCGCACCCGATGGATACGCCCGACGACGACGCATCGCTCCCCGTTCGCGCCCGCTTCGACGCGCCGGCAAACGGCGACTCCCCTCGGCGCGACCTCGCGACGGGTACCCGCGGAAGCCGCTTCCCCGTCGGCAAAAAAAACGGCCGCTGCGAGCGGCCGTCCTGTCTGCGGTTGGCGGACCGACTCAGTGGTCGTCTTCCTCCAGCAGCTCCGCGTAATCGTCAGGTGAAAGCAGCTCGTTGAGCTGGTCCGGGTCCTCGATCTCGACCACGAAGATCCAGCCGTCGCCGTAGGCGTCCTCGTTGATGGTTTCCGGCTTGTCGCCGAGCGCGGAATTGACCTCGACCACCTTGCCGCTGACCGGGCTGTACACGTCCGACGCCGCCTTCACCGACTCGACCACGGCGGCGCCGTTGCCGGCCTGGACGCTGTCGCCGACGTTCGGCAGTTCGACATAGACCAGGTCGCCGAGCAGGCCCTGGGCATGATCGGAAATGCCGATCGTCACCCGGCCATTGCCCTCGACGCGGGCCCACTCGTGGGATTTGAGAAACTTGAGGTCGCCTGGGATCTCGCTCATGGGGTTGCTCCGGGAAAACGGGGTTGGGGACGGGACGCTAGTTTAACCAACGGTTGCCGCGCCGCGGCACCCCGCGTCGCGGCGACTGTCGATCGACACATATATTTAAGTGTGCGCGGCGGCGCTCAGCCGAGCACGCCGGGCTGGGCCTGGCCGTCGCGGACGAACGGGAACTTCACCACCCGCACCGGCACTTCCCGGCCGCGGATGTCCACGCGCACCGGGCCCGGCTCGCCGGCCGGCACGCGCGCGAACGCGATCGCCTTGCCGAGCGTCGGCGAGAACGTACCGGAGAGGATCTCGCCCTCGCCCTGCGCGGTCAGCACCTTCTGGCCGTGGCGCAGCACGCCCTTCTCGTCCATCACCAGGCCGATCATCTGCCGTGGCGAACCGCCGGCCTTCTGCCGCTCGAGCACGCCGCGCCCGATGAAGTCGCGGCCTTCGTCCAGGGCCACGGTCCAGGCCAGCGCGGCCTCGTACGGCGACACCGTGTCGTCCATGTCCTGGCCATACAGGTTCATGCCCGCCTCCAGTCGCAGCGTATCGCGCGCGCCGAGGCCGGCCGGCTTGACCCCGGCGTCCAGCAGCGCGTTCCAGAACCCGACCGCGGCCTCCTGCGGCAGCACGATCTCGAAACCGTCCTCGCCGGTGTAGCCGGTGCGGGCGACGAACAGCGGCACGCCCGCGCTCGAAGTCGCCTGCAGCGCCGCGAAGCGGCCGAGCTTGTCGGCGCCGGCGCGATCGGCCTCTTCCAGCAGGCCGATCACCTTGGCACGCGCAGCCGGGCCCTGCACCGCGATCATCGCGAAGTCGGCGCGTTCCTGGACGCTCACGCCGAATGCGGCGGCCTGCTCGCCGATCCAGGCCAGGTCCTTATCGCGGGTGGCGGCATTGACCACCAGGCGGAAGAAATCCTCGGCCATGTAGTAGACGATCAGGTCGTCGATCACCCCGCCCTGCGGATTCAGCATGCAGGTGTACAGCGCCTTGCCCGGCACCTTCAGCTTGTCGACCGAGTTGGCGACCAGATGGCGCAGGAACTCGCGCACGCGCGCGCCGTGCAGGTCGACCACGGTCATGTGGCTGACGTCGAACATGCCGGCGTCGCGGCGGACCTGGTGGTGCTCGTCGATCTGCGAGCCGTAGTGGATCGGCATGTCCCAGCCGCCGAAATCGACCATCTTGGCGCCGAGCGCGCGATGGGTGTCGTTGAGGATCGTCTTCTGGGTCATGGCGGCTACCGGCGAGGAAAGACCGCCATTATCCCATGGGGTGGGATTGGGGATTGGGGATTGGGGATTCGCAAAAGCGGATTCGGCTCCCATCCCCGATCCCGAATCCCCCGACCCCTGTCCTTCAGGCGCCCTGCACCTTGAGGGTCATGCCGTCGGCGTCGACCGCGACGACCCGCACCGGGCTGCCGGCCGGCAGCTCCGGGCCGCTCACCACCCAGAACGCGTCGTCGACCTTGGCCCGGCCGCGGCCATCGCGGATCGGCTGGTCGAGCACGACCACGCGCCCGACCAGCTGTTCGGCGCGGCGGTTGAGCAGCGGCCGGTCGCTGGGGCGGGCACGCCTGCGGAACCAGGTCCGGTAGATCTGGATCGAGACGAAGCTCAGCAGCACGAACGCCACCACCTGCAGCAGCAGCGAAGTCCCCGGCACCGCCAGCACGCCGAGGAACACGACCACCGCGGCGAAGCCCATCCACAGCATGAAGGCACCGGGCGCCATCGCCTCGGCGGCGAACAGGATCAGCGCCACCGCCGCCCAGCCCATGACGTCCCAGCGCATGGCTCAGGCTCCGAAACGCGGCGGCTGCGGCCGTGCCGGCGGCGTGTCGCTGGACTTGCCGAGCGCTTCCTTGGCCAGGTCGGCGATGCCGGCGATCGAGCCGATGATGCCGGACGATTCCATCGGCATCAGCACGAACTTCTGGTTCGGCGCGGTCGCCAGTTCCTTGAACGCCTCCACGTACTTCTGCGCGATGAAGTAGTTGATCGCCTGCACGTTGCCCTGCGAGATCGCCTCGGACACCATCCGCGTCGCGTTGGCCTCGGCCTCGGCCAGGCGCTCGCGCGCCTCGGCGTCGCGGAACGCGGCTTCCTTGCGCCCCTCCGCCTCCAGCACCGCGGCCTGCTTCTCGCCCTCGGCACGCAGGATCTCCGACTGCCGCGAACCCTCGGCCTCGAGGATCTGCGCGCGCTTCTCGCGCTCGGCCTTCATCTGCCGCGCCATCGAGTCGATCAGGTCGCGCGGCGGCTGGATGTCGCGGATCTCGATGCGGTTGACCTTGATGCCCCAGGGATTGGTGGCGTGGTCGACCACGCTCAGCAGCTGCGCATTGATGGTCTCGCGCTGGCTCAGCGACTCGTCCAGGTCCATCGAGCCGATCACGGTGCGGATGTTGGTCTGCACCAGGGCGATCGTGGCGATCTCCAGGTTGGCGACCTCGTAGGCGGCCTTGGCCGCGTCCAGCACCTGGAAGAACACCACGCCGTCGACCTTGACCACCGCATTGTCCTTGGTGATGACGTCCTGGCTGGGCACGTCCAGCACCTGTTCCATCACGTTGACCTTGCGGCCGACGCCGTAGACGACCGGGATCAGGAAGTGCAGGCCCGGCGTCATCGTGTGGGTATAGCGGCCGAAGCGCTCGACCGTCCACTCGTAGCCTTGCGGCACCATGCGCACGGTCTTGAACAGCACGACCACGCCGGCGATCAGCACCACCAGGGCCAGAAATCCACTCGACATCATCTTCTCCTTTTCCCGGAACGGTCCGTGCGGCCAGTATGCAGGATGCGGCGCTCCGCAACGGCCTGCACCGCAGCACGCCGTCGCCGCCACCGCCGCGACCGGTCCTGAACCGGGCATCGGGCCACCGCCGTCGCTGCGGCGCAG
>DNXT01000269.1:0-3368 GCA_003505795.1 Lysobacteraceae bacterium
GTGGAGCGCCGCACGCGGCGGCACGCGCCAGTCGATGGCGCCCTTGCCGCCCCGCGCCAGGTAGTCGTTGGCCGTCGAGAAATGCCGGCAGCCAAGGAAGCCGCGATGCGCCGACAGCGGCGAGGGATGCGGCGCCTTCAGCACCCGGTGGCGGCGGCTGTCGATCACCTTGCCCTTGGCCTGCGCATAGCTGCCCCAGAGCATGAACACCAGGCCCTCGCGCTCGCGGTTGAGGGTGTCGACGACGTGGTCGGTGAAGCCTTCCCAGCCCTTGCCCTGGTGCGCGCCGGCGCGCCCCTCCTCCACCGTCAGCACCGCATTGAGCAGCAGCACCCCGCGCTGCGCCCACGGCATCAGGTAGCCGTGGTCGGGCCGCGCGATCCCCAGGTCGTCCTCGATTTCCTTGTAGATGTTGAGCAGCGACGGCGGCACCGGCACGTCGGGCCGGACCGAGAAGCACAGCCCATGGGCCTGGCCGCGGCCGTGGTAGGGGTCCTGGCCGAGGATCACCACCTTGACCTGCTCGAACGGGGTCGCGTCGAACGCGGCGAAGATCTGCGGGCCCGGCGGGAACACGTGCGCGCCGGCGGCCTTGCGCTGGCGCAGGAACGCCGACAGCTGGCGCATCTCCGGCCGCAGCAGCCAGTCGCCCACCTTCTCCTTCCAGGAGGGCTCCAGCTGGATGCGCGATTCCGGCGTCTCGCTCACAGCGTGACCGCCTGTGCCTCCAGCCGCGCCAGGCGCAGCTGGAACAGTACCTTGGTCACCAGCAGGCGTTCCTCGATCGGCTTCTGCACCAGGTCGTTGGCGCCGGCACGCAGCAGCTCGGACTGGTTGTGCGGATTGCTGTCGCCGGTCATCACCAGCACCGGCAGGCGGCGCTTGCCGTAGGCGAAGTCGATGCGGATGCGCTCGACCACGTCGCGGCCATTGAGCTCGCCCTTGAGGGTGACGTCGGTCAGCACCAGGTCGATGCGGCGCTCGGTGCGCCCCAGCGACTCGGCGGTCAGCAGCGCGAACGCATCCTCGGCGGTGAGCACGTGCACCACGTTGAGCTTCTGCCGCTCCAGCATGCGCTTGGTGGCCTCGGCGACCACCCGGCTGTCCTCGATGTACAGCACCGTCGCGCCGACCACCGGCTCGGGCTGCACGTAGCCGCGGATGAACGTCGCCAGCGCCTCGTGGCCCAGCGACTTGTCGAAGTAGTCGGTGACGTACTCGGTGAAGCGGCGCTCGACCAGATGCTGCTGGGCGTCGCCGGACACCACGATCACCGGCACGTAGGCCTGCCCGGCCGCCTCGCGCACGCTGCGCGCCAGCTCCAGGCCGTCGCCGTCGGGCAGCGACAGCGACGTGGTCACCAGGTCCACCGCCCCGGTCTCGAGCGCCGCGCGCGCCTCGGCGATGCTCGCGCAACCGACCACCTCGACCGCGGGCAGGTCGCGCTTGAGCACGTCGGCGATCAGCTTGCGGACCAGCTTGGAGCCGTCCACCACCATCACCCGCGGGGCGTCGCTGACCAGATGCTTGAGATCGGGGGTTCGCATGCGGGCTAGGGCCTGTCGACGCTATTGGGATAGGCCACGTTGCCGTGTGCGGCCGTCAGTTGGTTGTGCGTGGCGCTGCGACAGGCTGGCCGCCTGTTCAAGCCGCGCGCAGCCGGCTGGCGGCCGCACACGGCAACCCGAAGGGCCGCGCCTGGGTGCGCACGGGGCGGCGTCATCACTCGGTCGTTTATCAACATAAATCCCCTCGTTCTTCCTTGCCCCGCACGCACCCAAGCACGGCGTGGCCTATCCCAATAGCGTCGACAGGCCCTAGGTTTCGGTCGGGCGAGTCTGCCGCAGGAAGTGCCCGGTCACCAGCCAGGCACCGAGCCAGCCCAGCACCAGCGTGCCGGCCAGCACCAGCGTCGAATGCAGCAGATCCAGGCCATGCAGCGCGAACGAGCTGCCGTAGCTTTCCGCCAATGCCGCCAGCGGGCTGCGCAGGGCCAGCCCGGACAGCAGGATCAGGCCGAGCGCGACCAGGCCGGCGCCGAGGCCGTACCACGCGCCCAGGTACAGGAACGGGCGGCGGATGAAGCCGTCGCTGGCGCCGAGCAGCTGCAGCACGCCGATCTCCTCGCGCCGCGACTGGATGTCCAGGCGCACGGTGTTGCCGACCACCAGCACCGCGCCGATGCCGAGCAGCGCCGACAGCACCTGCACCAGGCGCTCGCCGAACTTCAGCCAGCCGTCCAGGCGCTTGCGCCACAGCGCGTCGTGCTGGACCAGGTCGGCCTGCGGCATCGCCTGCAGCGAAGCCGCCAGGCGCGCGTCGTCGCCGCCTTCGGCCGGCGTCACGATCAGCAGCGTCGGCAGCGGATTGTCGCCCAGCGCGTCGATCGCCTCGTCCAGCCTGGCGTCCTCGCGCAGCCCGGCCAGGCCCTGTTCGGGCGATCGCAGCGTCACCTGCGCGACGTCGCCGCGATCGCGCAGCCCGTCGGCCAGCAGCGCCGCCGCCGGCGCGGCGGTGCCCGCCTTCAGGAACACGTTGATGTCGCGCGACTGCTGCACGCTGCCGGCCAGGTGCTTGAGATTGTCCAGCGCGATCGACAGGCCCAGCGGCAACGCCAGCGCCAGCGCCATCACCATCACCGTGAGCAGGGTCGCCCACGGCTTGCGCAAGGCGCGGCCGAGGCTGAACACGATGCTGTGCAGGTGGTGGTCGATCCACACGCCCAGCCGCGACGGTGCGGCGGCTTCGCTGTTGCCCGGCTTGTTCGCCGGCTTGTTCGCGGAACTGTTCATTCGGCCAGGTCCTGCGGCGAGATGTCGTCGACCAGGCGGCCGTGGTCGAGGATCAGCACCCGCTTGCGCATCTGCTTGAGCAGCGCCAGGTCGTGGCTGACCACCAGCACGCTGGTGCCGCGCGCCGGCAGTTCGGCGAACAGCTGCATGATCTCGGCGGCCAGGGTCGGGTCGAGGTTGCCGGTCGGCTCGTCGGCCACCAGCAGGCGCGGCTCGGACACGATCGCGCGGGCGATGCCGACGCGCTGCTGCTCGCCGGCCGACAGCTGCGACGGCAGCGCCTTCTCGCGGTGCGCCAGGCCGATGCGCTCCAGCGCCGAACGCACCCGCTTGCCGATCTCGCCGCGGCGGGTACCGCGCAGGATCAGCGGCAGCGCCACGTTCTCGGCGATGCTGCGGTCCATCAGCAGGCGGTGGTCCTGGTAGACCGCGCCGACCTCGCGCCGGTGCAGCGGCACCTTGCCGCCGCGCACCTTGAGCAGGTTGCGCTCGGCGAAGATCACCGCGCCGCGCGAAGGCCGCTCGCTGAGGTGGATCAGCTTGAGCAGGGTGCTCTTGCCGGCGCCGGAGTGGCCG
>DNXT01000269.1:3572-3927 GCA_003505795.1 Lysobacteraceae bacterium
TTGCCGGCGCCGGAGTGGCCGGTGACGAACAGCATCTCGCCCTGGGCCACCTCGAAACTGACGTCCACCAGCGCCTGGTGGCCGCCGGCGTATTGCTTGCTGACATTGTCGAAACGCAGGACGCTCATTCAGCAATTATGCCGGAGCGTCCGCCGAATGCACCGCCGGCGGTTCCCCCCGGCGGTGCGTTCGTCCCCGCCGGCGATCAGCTGCCGGAGACCAGCGAGCGGATCTTGCGTCCCAGGCGGCTGAGGAAGGAGTCGTTGCCGGACGGCTTGCCCTGCTTGTTGGCCACCACCTGCACCGGCTTGCGCGGTGCGGCGCCGGGGGCCGGCGCGGCGACCGCCGCCTCGGC
>DNXT01000272.1 GCA_003505795.1 Lysobacteraceae bacterium
TCCCTTCTCGGTCTCGGCATTCCTGCTGAACCGCTCTTCCGATCTCCCGACGGACTTTGCCGGGAAAGCCCGTCGGGGCTGAAGCCCCTCCCACAAGGGTTCCCTGGCGGCTTGCGCGTCAGCGGATCACCAGTACCGGCACGGTGCTGCCGGTCAGCACCTCGATGGTCTGGCTGCCGAGCAGCACGCGGGTCATGCCGCGGCGGCCGTGCGAGGTCATCACGATCAGGTCGCTGCCGCAGTCCTGCGCGGCCTGCAGGATGCCTTCGGCGGCGTAGCGGTCGAGGATGTGATGGGACTGCGCCGGCACCCCGGCGGCGGCGGCGGCCTCCAGCGCCGGCTTGAGGATCGCCTGCGCGCCCTCCTCGCGTTCCTGCTTGTACTCGGGGCTGGCCTCGTAGCCCACGCTCCAGCCCATCGCGTCGTACATGCCCATGGCCCAGGGCTCGGACACGGTGACGATGTCGACGCTGGCGCCGTTGGCCTTGGCCAGCTGCAGCCCCTGCTGCAGCCCGCGGGTGGCCAGCTCGGACCCGTCGGTGGCGATCAGAATGCGCTTGTACATGGGGCGGCCTCTCCTTTGGGCGCCGTCTCGGACGGCGGGACGGCCACCATTGCACACCGGCCGTGCAGCCGCTGCGTTGATCCAGATCAAGCTTTGCCGATGGCGCGGGCCGGATTGCCGGCCACGGTGGCGCCGGCCGCCACGTCGCGGGTGACCACGCTGCCGGCGCCGACCACCGCGTCGTCGCCGACCGTCACGCCGGGCAGGATGATCGCGCCGCCGCCGATCCAGACGTTGCGGCCGATCCGTACCGGCCGGCCGAACTCCAGCCCGCTGGCGCGCCCGGCCGGGTCGCGCGGGTGGTCGGCGGCGTAGATCTGTACCGCCGGCCCGATCTGGGTGCCGTCACCGATGCGGACCTCGCACACGTCCAGGATCACGCAGTTGAAGTTGAGGAACGCGCGCGCGCCGAGGTGGATGTTGTAGCCGTAGTCGCAGTGGAACGGCGGCCGCAGCACGGCGCCCTCGCCGACCGAGCCCAGGCGCTCGCGCAGCAGCGCGCCGCGGACCTGCGGCGACTCGACCGCGGCCGCGTTGTAGCGCTGCGCCCACTGCTTGGCCGCGACGTGATCGGCCTGCAGCTCGGCATCGCTCGGGTCGTATGGCTCGCCGGCCAGCATCTTCTGTTTCTCGCTGCGCATCGTGCCCCCTGCTCAGACGACAGTGAGATTGGCGTAGGCCATCACCAGCCACTTGGCGCCGGCCTCGTCGAACTGCACCTGCACGCGCGCGTGCGCGCCGCTGCCTTCGTAGTCGGTGACCACGCCGCTGCCGAACTTGGGGTGGTTGACGTTGGCGCCGAGCCGGATCGCCGGGGCCTCGATCGGGGCGTGGCCGTAGCCGCGGCCGGGGCCCAGCGAGGCCGGGCGCGACACCTGCACCTTGGGCCGCACCTCGTGCAGCAGTTCGCGCGGGATCTCGCGCAGGAAGCGCGAGGGCACGTTGTAGTTGTCCTGGCCGTGGATGCGGCGCGACTCGGCGTAGCTCAGCACCAGCTTCTGGCGGGCGCGGGTGATGCCGACGTAGGCCAGGCGACGCTCCTCCTCCAGCCGCCCGCTCTCTTCCAGCGAACGCGCGCTCGGGAACAATCCGTCCTCCATGCCGGCCAGGAACACCAGCGGGAACTCCAGGCCCTTGGCCGAATGCAGGGTCATCAGCTGCACCCCGTCCTCGCCGGCCTGGGCCTGGCCTTCGCCGGCTTCCAGCGAGGCGTAGGCCAGGAACGCGACCAGCTCGCTCATGCCCTGGCTTTCGTCGTCGTCTTCCGGACGCACGAAACGCGAGGCCACCGAGACCAGTTCGTCGAGGTTCTCGGTACGCGATTCCGAATCCAGCCCGCCCCGGCTCTCCTTGGCCCAGTGCTCGCGCAGCCCGGAACGGGCCAGCACGTGGTCGATGCGCTCCTTCAGCTCCATCGCGCCGGTCTCGGCGCCGAGCTGGTTGACCAGGTTGAGGAAGCCGGCCAGCGCGTTGCGCGCGCGCGCGGCCAGCTCGTTGCCCTGCGAGGCCAGCATCGAGGCTTCCCACAGCGACAGCGACTGCGCCCGCGCGATGCGCCGCACCTCGTCGAGGGTGCGATCGCCGATGCCGCGGGCGGGGGTGTTGACCGCGCGCTCGAACGCCGCGTCGTCGCTGCGGTTGGCCAGCATCCGCAGGTAGGCCAGCGCATCCTTGATCTCGGCACGCTCGAAGAAGCGCATGCCGCCGTAGACCCGGTACGGCACCTGCTCGGAAATCAGCGCCTCCTCGAGCGCGCGCGACTGCGCGTTGCTGCGGTAGAGCACCGCGACCTCGCCGTAGCTGCCGCCGTCGCGCACCCACTGGCGCGCGCGCTCGACCACGTAGCGGGCCTCGTCGACCTCGTTGTAGGCCGCGTACAGGTCGATCGGCTCGCCGTCGCCCGAATCGGTCCACAGCTGCTTGCCGATGCGGTCGGGATTGTGCGCGATCACCGCGTTGGCGGCGCCGAGGATGTTGGCGCTGGAGCGGTAGTTCTGCTCCAGGCGGATGGTCTGCGCGCCCGGGAAGTCCTTGAGGAAGCGCTGCACGTTCTCGACCTTGGCGCCGCGCCAGCCGTAGATCGCCTGGTCGTCGTCGCCGACCACGAACACGTTGCCGGACTCGCCGGCCAGCACCCGCACGAACGCGTACTGGATCGCGTTGGTGTCCTGGAACTCGTCGACCAGGATCTCGCGGAAACGCCCGCGGTAGTGCGCCAGCAACGCCGGGTTGTCGCGCAGCAGCTCGTGCGCGCGCAGCAGCAGTTCGGCGAAGTCGACCAGGCCGGCGCGGTCGCAGCGCTCCTGGTAGGCGGCGTAGGCCTGGCGCAGGGTCTCGGTCCAGTCGTCGCGCGGCTCCGGCTGGATGTGCTGCGGGCGCCGGCCCTCGTCCTTCTGCTGGTTGATCCACCAGGCGATCTGCTTGGGCGGGAAGCGGCCCTCGTCCAGCTCCAGCGCCTGCACCACGCGCTTGACCAGGCGCAGCTGGTCGTCCGAATCGAGCACCTGGAAGCCTTCGGGCAGTTTCGCGTCCTGCCAGTGCAGGCGCAGCAGGCGGTGCGCCAGGCCGTGGAAGGTGCC
>DNXT01000271.1 GCA_003505795.1 Lysobacteraceae bacterium
CCGCCGCGGCGCCAGCAGCAGCGCGAACTCGGTCGAGACCTTGTCGCGCTGCTGCTGCAGCGCCTGCATCAGCGCCGGCCAGTCGGCAAACCCGAGCCCGCGCGCGATCCGCTCGCGGTCCAGCGCGTCCTCCGGCAGCGCATGCGTCTGCGCGTCGCGCAGCATCTGCAGCCGGTTCTCCAGCCGGCGCAGGAACCGGTATGCCTGTGCCAGCGCCGCGCCGTCGCCGGCATCGACCTGGCCGAGCGCGACCAACGCCGACAAGGCCGGCAGCAACCGGCGCTCGCGCAGGCTGTCCTCGCGGCCGCCGCGGATCAGCTGCAGCGACTGCACCAGGAACTCGATCTCGCGGATGCCGCCGGGACCGCGCTTGATGTCGTCGAGGCGATCGCGGCGCGCGACCTCGGCGGTGATCGCCGCCTTCATTTCGCGCAGCCCGTCGAGCGCGGTGTAGTCGAGGTAGCGGCGATACACGAACGGGCGCAGCTCCTGCAGCCAGGCCTCGCCGGCGCCGACGTCGCCGGCCACCGCGCGCGCCTTGAGCCAGGCGTAGCGCTCCCAGTCGCGGCCCTCGCGCTGGAAGTACTGGTCCATGCCGGCGAACGACAGCGCCACGCGGCCGGCATTGCCGAACGGGCGCAGGCGCAGGTCCACGCGATGGCAGAAGCCGTCGACGGTGGTCTCGTCGAGCAGCCGCGCCAGCTGCTGGCCGAGCCGGGCGAAATACTCTTCCGCCGCGAGCGGGCGCGGGCCGTCGGAATCGCCGCCTTGCGGATAGGCGTAGACCAGGTCGACGTCGGAGGAAAAGTTCAGCTCGCCGCCGCCGAGCTTGCCCAGGCCGAACACCACCAGCCGCTGCACGCCGCCGTCGGCGGCGCGCACCGTGCCATGGCGCCGGGCGAACTCGCCTTCGAGCGCGCCCAGCCCCAGTTGCAGGCACGCCTCGGCCAGGCACGTGGCACCGGCCAGGGTCGCGTCCACGTCGTCCAGGCCGAGCACGTCGCGCCAGATCAGGCGGGTCGAGGCGGCCGCGCGGTAGCGACGCAACTGCGCCGGCCATTGCGCCGGCTGGCCGGGTTCGAGCACCGGCAGCGGCACTGGCGGCGGATCGTCCTGGCGCAGCAGGTCCAGCAGCTCCGGCTGCCGCGCCAGCGTGTCCAGCGCGAAGTCGCTGACCACGGCCAGCCGGCGCAGCTGCGGCTCGAGCGCGGCCGGCAATGCGCCGCCATGGGCCTGGCGCACACGCGCCAGCGCGCGCTCGACCAGGGCCGCGAGCGGTTCGGAGAGGTCGGGGCGTGGATTGTTCATGACGGCGATTCTGGCATCCCCGCCGCCGGTTCATGAAAACGCTTTCCATACCGGAGCCGCAGGCGCGGCGGCACTGTGGGAAGCGTTCCGCGGCGGCCATCGGATCCTTGCGCCGCCGGCCGAAGGGCAATAAAAAAGCCCGCTTGCAGCGAACTGCCAGCGGGCCTTGCTCCCTCCCCCACGTCGGGATGCGGGATCATAGTGCGCACAAAATTTCCGGGATGCACGCTGCACTGCAAAACAGTACCCGGCGGTACAGACTGGCTGGGGGCGGCGGTGCTTTCGCGCCCGCATCGGTGGCGGCGTTTTTTTCCGCTCGAGCGGATGTCGGTGATTCCGTCCTGTGATTCCAGCACCGGTGCAGCGCGTCTTGGCACGGGGGATTGCAGTCGGCGTCGCAGCGAAATCCGGCGGAGCCTGTTGCTTCCTGTGGAAGGCACTTCAGTGCCGACAGGCTCTACCGGCAAAGCGTCGGGACCGAAGTCCCTCCTACAGGAAACCAAGGCCCTGGTCGGTCAGTCCAGCAGCACCGGCCGGCCCTCGTACCATTGCCGCGCGTTGGCCAGATGCCACTGCCGCTGCTCGCCGTCCAGGCCCACGCCGACGCCGAGCACGCCCCAGCGCACGTACAGGTCGCCGCGCCGATGCGCATCGCCGATCTCCATCCGCGCACGCATCGACAGCCGGTCGTTCTCCGCCTCCAGGCCGTCCAGCACCAGCGCGTCCTTGCGCCAGCGCAGCCGCCCGTGCGCCTGCACTTCGCCGGCGTCCATCAGCTTGATGATCCATCTCGGATAGTCGCCGCGCTGCGAGAACAGCGACAGCACCAGGCTGGCGTCCTTCATGCGGATGTCCGCGTCCGCATCCACCTGGAACGGCGGCTTGGCGTCGATGCGCCCGCGCCGCACGTCCACGCGCGCCCACCAGGGCCGCGCATCGGCCGCATCGGCCAGCCGCATCCGCTTGAGCTCGACCGTCGAACCGTCCAGGTCGAATATGCGCCGCTCCAGGTCGGCGCGACGCACGCGCGCGTCCAGGTCGGCATCGCCGCGCATCTCCACGCCGGCCATCGACAGGCGCACGCCGCGGCCGCGCAGCGACACGCGGCCGCTGCCGACCTCGCCGGCGCCGTCCAGCTCCAGGTCGCCGTCGAAGCTGCCGCCGCCGCCGAGCAGCTTCACGTTGCGCTGCGGCAGGTAGCGGTTGTAGGTGGTCAGGTCCGGCACCCGCGCGTCCTTGAAACGCAGCCGCGCCTTGAGCGTCTCGCGCAGCCGGTCGAGCCGGCTGTCGCCGGTCATCTGCAGCTGCAGCGCGCGGCCCTCGACGAAGATCGCGCGCGGCTCGGCCGCCGGCGCCACCTCGAATCTCGGCATCGCCACGTCCAGGCGCATCTGCCGCTTGCCGGCGTCGCCGTCGACCCGCCCGCGCGCCTGCGCCGCGCCGGCGATGCGGTTGCCCATCACCTCCGCCACCGCGTCGGCATGCGGCACCTCGAAGGTGCTGCCACTGTCCAGTTCGCCCTGCCTGATCCTCAGGTCGCCCTGCACCAGGCCGCCGCCATCGAGCTGGAACCACGGCTTGCGCACGAACAGGTCGCTGATCCAGTTGAGCGACTCGAATTCCCAGCGCCCGCGCACCTCGCCGGAGGTCCGCGGGATCAACGCCTCGGGGCGCTCGAACGGCAGCGTGCGCCCGGCGATGCGCAGGTCGGCGTCGAGCTCGCTGCCGGTGTCCGGATCACGCGGCAGGCGCGCCTGCAGGCGCATGTCCTGCGCCACGTCCAGCTGCAGCGACAACATGCCGCGATCGGTGGCGCCGACCCCGGCCAGCAGCGGCAGCCGCCATACCGCGCGGCTGCCCGGCAGCAGCTCGCCGCGCGCCAGGCCCACGTCGGCCTGCAGGGTTGCCTGCGCCGGCACCGTCGACAGGTGGGTATGGCCGCCGCCGGTATCGATCTTCAGCGCCAGCGTGCGCGCCTCGATGCGCAGGCGCGCCTGGGTGATGCCCAGCTTGCGCAGGCCCGGCGCCTGCGCACGGTAGTGGCGCGGATAGCTGAAATCGGCCTCGATGTGCGCCTGTTCCAGCAGCGCGAGATCGCCGTAGCGCACCTGCGCCCGCGCGAACTGCAGCTTCGAAGGGAACAGTTCCGAGGGCCCGCCCTTGATCTGCTTGAGGAAGCCGACCGTGCCGCGGCCGTCGCCGGCGATCACCAGCTTGCCGAAGCGGCCGCGCTGGATGCTCTGGCTGTGGATCGCGTCGAAGCGCAGCGTCCAGCCGCGGTCGCCGGGCGGCGGCGAGGGCATCAGCGCCTCGACCCGGTCCACGTCGGCGGTGACCTCGCTGGCCTCGATGCGCGGAATCCGCACCTCGCGCCGGAACAGCGGCAGGATCGCGATGCGTCCGCTGGCGCGGCGTGCATGCAGTTCGTACACGGTGTGGCGGACGTGGCCGCGCACGTGCACGTTCCAGGCCACGATGTGCCCCGGCAGCAGCGTGACCGCCGGGCCGGTCTGCATCCTGAACTTCTCCGGGCTGCGGTCGGTGACCGCGTCGAACAGCGGCGTGTTGAGGAACACGTTGCCGGCGACCAGGTACAGCGCATACAGCGCCAGCGACAGCACCGCAGCGATCCGCCAGGGACGCGGCCAGCGCTGCAGGCGTTCGCGCAGGGAATTCATTCGGTCGCCGCAGGCCCGGGAGCAGGAAAGTGGCCGTCACTATGGCCAGCGCTGCGGCGCGGCCATGTGAACGGCCTGGCCGTGGCACGGCGAGACGGCCATCCCACCAAGGTCGCAACCCGCTGGCCGGCGCCGCGGGCGATAATCGGCGTTCCCCACAACCGCCATCGCCAATGTCCGAAGAACGCATCCTGGATCCGCGCCTGCGCGCGCGCGTGGTCACCGCCGAAGCCGCCGCCGCGCTGATCCAGCCCGGCGAGACCGTGGCGATGAGCGGCTTCACCGGCTCGGGCTATCCCAAGGCGGTGCCGATGGCGCTGGCGCAGCGGATCGAGGCCGCGCACCTGGCGAACCAGCCGTTCCAGATCAGGCTGATGACCGGCGCCTCGACCGCGCCGGAGCTGGACGGCGCCTTGGCCAAGGCCGACGGCATCGCCATGCGCATGCCGTTCCAGAGCGACCCGGACGCGCGCAACCGCATCAACGCGGGCAAGCTGGACTACATCGACATCCACCTCAGCCACGTCGCCCAGCACGTATGGTTCGGCTTCTACGGCGAGATCGACACGGCGGTGATCGAGGTCTCGGCGATCCGCGCCGACGGCGCGCTGGTGCCGTCGACCTCGGTCGGCAACAACAAGACCTGGCTGGACCTGGCGAAGAAGGTCGTCATCGAGGTCAACGAATGGCAGCCGGCCGGCGTGGACGGCATGCACGACATCTACTACGGCACCGCGCTGCCGCCGCACCGCAAGCCGATCCCGCTGGTGCGCGGCGACGACCGCATCGGCGAGACCGCGCTGCGCTGCGACCCGGACAAGATCGTCGCGGTGGTGCGCACCAACGGCCCGGACCGCAACAGCCCGTTCAGCCCGATCGACGCCACCAGCGAGATGATCGCCGGCCACCTGATCGAGTTCCTCAAGCACGAGGTGGCCAGGGGCCGGCTGCCGGCCAACCTGCTGCCGCTGCAGTCCGGCGTGGGCAACATCCCCAACGCGGTGCTGGCCGGACTGGCCAGGAGCGGCTTCCGCGACCTGGAGGCGTTCACCGAGGTGATCCAGGACGGCATGCTCGAGCTGCTCAAGTCCGGGGTGCTCGGCTATGCCTCGTGCACGGGCTTTGCGCTCAGCCCGGCCGCCAACGAGGAATTCAAGCGCAACATCGACTTCTACCGGCAGCGCATCGTGATGCGCACGCAGGAGATCTCCAACCATCCGGAACTGGTGCGACGGCTGGGCTGCATCGGCATGAACGGCATGATCGAGGCCGACCTGTACGGCAACGTCAACTCCACCCACGTGATGGGCAGCCGCATCATGAACGGCATCGGCGGCTCCGGCGACTTCGCCCGCAATGGCTTCCTGTCCACGTTCCTGAGCCCGTCCACCGCCAAGAACGGCACCATCTCGGCGATCGTGCCGATGGCCAGCCATGTCGACCACACCGAGCACGACGTCTCCATCGTCGTCACCGAGCAGGGCCTGGCCGACCTGCGCGGGCTGCCCCCGCGCAAGCGCGCCCAGGTGCTGATCGACCACTGCGCGCATCCGGATTTCCGCGGCCAGCTGCAGGACTACTTCGACCGCGCCAGCCGCGACAGCTACGGCAAGCACACCCCGCACCTGCTGCCCGAGGCGCTGTCCTGGCACCAGCGCTGGCTGGACACCGGCACGATGAAGGCCTGAGCCGGCGCGGAGGCGGAGGCGCCAGTGGCACAATGGCGCTCCCCCCGTTCGGCGCCCCATCGATGACGGCCACCGCCGGCTATTCGCCCGTGAACGTCTGCATCCTCGAGGACGACGCGGTGCTGCGCGAGCGCCTGCTGCTGCCGCGGCTGCGCGAATACGGCTTCGAGGTCGCCGGCATGGAGACGGCGCAGGCGCTGTACCGGGCCATCGAGACGCGGCTGCCGGACATCGTCGTGCTCGACGTCGGCCTGCCGGATACCGACGGCTTCGAGGTCACCCGGCGGCTGCGCGAGCGCTCGGCGCGCATCGGCATCGTCATGCTCACCGGGCGCGGCGAGGTCCACGACCGCGTCCGCGGCTTGAGCGAGGGCGCCGACGCCTACCTGTCCAAACCGGTGCAGATCGACCTGCTCGCCGCCACCCTGCACAGCCTGGCGCGGCGGCTGTTTGGCGGCACCGACCTCGCCCCCGCAGGGGGCTGGCGGCTGGGCGCCGGCGACTGGTGCCTGCTGTCGCCTTCCGGCCGCAGCATCGCGCTGACCCGCAGCGAGCGCCGCGCGCTGGCGCCGCTGGTCGGTAATGCCGGTCACCTGGTCGGGCGCGAGCAGCTGATCGCGGCGATGACCGACAACGTCTACGACTTCGACCCGCACCAGCTCGACTCGCTGGTGCATCGGCTGCGCAAGAAGGTCGCCGCCGCCGCGCCCGGCGAACCGCTGCCGCTGGTGGCGGTGTACGGCGCCGGCTACGTCTTCGGCTGACCGGCCAGCGGCAACCGGATCACGAACGCGGCGCCCCGTCCCGGCGCGCTGCGTACGCAGATGTCGCCGCCGGCCGCGCGCAGCAGCGAATGCGTCACCGCCAGCCCCAGGCCGGTGCCGCTGGCCGCCGGCTTGGTGGTGAAGAACGGCTCGAACACCTGGCGCTGGGTCTGCTCGTCCATGCCGTGGCCGCTGTCGGCCAGCTCGATCAGCAGCGACGGCGCGTCGGCATCGCGCCAGGCCGCGATCCGGAACGTGCCGCCGCCGGGCATCGCATCGCGCGCATTGGAGGCGATATTGAGCAGCGCCAGCTCGAGCTGCCCGCGATCGATGAACACCGGCAGCGGCGTCTCCGGCGCGGCGACCTCGAGCGCGACGCCCGACGGAAACAGCCTGCGCAGCATCGGCTGCAGCTCCTGCAGCGCCGTGCCGACGTCGAATACCTCCGGCGCTTCCGGATCCGGGCGCCCGAACGCCAGCAGCTTGCGCAACAGCGTCACGCCGCGCTCGGCCGCGTCCTCGATTCCCTCCAGCGCATCGGCCAGCGCGCGCGAATCCACGCGCGGGTCCGGATGCGGGTCGTCCAGCCGGTGGCGTTCCCCGGCAAAGCCCAGCACCACGCTCAGCAGGTTGTTGAAGTCGTGGGCGACGCCGCCGGCCAGGCGACCGGTCGCCTCCATCTTCTGCGCGTGCACCAGCTGCTCCTGCATGCGCGCGCGCTCGGCCATCTCGCGCTGCAGCTCCTCGCCGCGACGCTGCGACTCGGCCAGGCTCTGGCGCAGCGCGGTGATGGTGCGGTCCAGCACCAGGGTGATCAGCAGATAGCTGAAGGTCACTCCGGGCAGGTAGCGGAATGCCGGCTCCGGTGGGTTGCCGGCGACGATCGCCTTCTGCGCATCGACCCAGAAGCCGAACAGGAAGATCAGCAGCAGCAGGCAGAACACCGTCCACAGCGTCCTGCGTCCCAGTACCAGCGATCCCACCACCAGCACCAGCACCTGCCAGGTCTGGTCCAGCGAGAAACTGTGGAAACCCACCGCCCCCATGCCGACCAGGACCGCCAGCAGCAACGATCCCAGGTACAGCTTCACCGCCAGGCGGAAGTGGCCGCGCCGGATCAACACGCCCCCGATCACGCTGAGCAGCACGATCACCATGTCGCTCACCAGCAGCGGCAGGTAGGAAGGCCGTACCTGGATGTGCGACAGCGTCCACCACCAGTTCAGCGGCAGGGTCACCGCGCCGATCACGAACAGCAGCTGCATCGTCGGCGCGTTGCGGCGGTCGATCCCGTCGTCGATCGGCGCTTGCTGCAGCCATGCGTAGCCGGCGCAGACCACGCCACGCAACCGCTGCCATGCCCGCTCCGGCAGCGGTACCCGCGCCACGCTTGGATTCATTTTCGTGCCAGTCCGGATCGGTGAGAAACCGGTGAGGATCGCAGGAGAAAGCGATGTGTGACAAATCCGTGACCTGCACACCAGTATCGGCGACACCGGCATCGGAACGCCGGTCGCCGCGCCGCCACGACCTGGGGGGATGGGCAGCGCCGGGAGTCCAGCCAATGACCGTGCCGTCCGCCGCCATCGCCGATGGCGGCAGCGGCCTACCGCGTTTCCATCCAAGAACCCGGGAAGCACACCTCGATGAAGCAGAACCACCAACACCGCGCCGCCTGCAGGGCGAACCGGCGCCGCACCTGCGTCGCCCTGCCGCTGCTGGCACTGGCCGTCGCCGTCCACGCCGA
>DNXT01000419.1:0-4751 GCA_003505795.1 Lysobacteraceae bacterium
GCGGGCCGTGCGGCGACATCGCCGACGGCGCGGCGCGGGCGCCGCGTACGGCACGGCGGGCATTCGCGCTCGACATATCCCGAGCGCAATAGCTGTTTTGCCTGCGCCCCCCGTGCAAGCGCAAAAAGCCCGCGCCTAGACTCCAGCCTCGACAACGGCAGGCGATCGTCGCCTGCCGCAACGCCAGAACGAGGAGGAGGGTCCTCATGCAAGGCAGGCTTCAATCGGCAGGTGCCGTGGTGACGGCGGCATGCCCCCATCGTAGCGATCGTCGCTGCGGATCCGGTCCGAGAACGCCGCGCGCGCCCGCTTCCGGGAAGCGGCATCGCACGGGCTGACGCCGAGCGTCGGGCCGCAAGCCGAATGGATCGCGGGGCCGACCGGCCACGCACCCGCAAGACACACCGGAGAACACCGTCCGCAGCCGATCCCGGCCGCGCGGGCGCGGTGCGGCCGTGTGCGTGCGCCGCCGGCCGAAGACAACCAGACACAGAGCGGAAAACGAACGCGGCCCAGGTCGCAACGGGAGGGGGACATGGCAAACAAGACGGCAATCCTGCTGGCGGTCGCGGCAGGGCTGGTCGCCGGCGGGGACGCGGCGGCGCAGGCCGGCGTGGCCGGCGGCACGGCGCAGGAGCAAAGGCTTGCGCAGATGCAGGCGCGGATGGAGCAGATGGAGCGCAGCCTGGAGACGCTGCAGCAGGAGCGCGAGCAGATGCGCGCGGAACTGCAACGGCTGACGCAGGCACCGGCTCCGCAGGACACGGCCGCATCCGCCGCTACGCCGGCCCCGGCCGTCGCGGCGGCGACCGAGCCGCCGCTGGTGGAGATCTACGGCATCCTCGACATCTTCCTGAGCGCCGGCGACTACGGCGACGGCATCGTGACCCGCCTGGATTCCAGTGGCGCGCGCGCCAGCCGCCTCGGCTTCAAGGGCGGCAAGGCGCTGAGCGATGCGCTGACCCTGGAATACGTGCTGGAGGCGGGCTTCAACCTCGACAACGGCAGCATGGCCGACCCCGGCCGCATCTTCAACCGCCAGTCCTGGGTCGGCCTGAAGACCGGCTACGGCAGCCTGCGCGTGGGCCGCATGAACACCATGCAGTTCATCATGCTCGGCAAGTACGACGCGATGGACGCCACCACCCAGGCCTCGGCGCTGCTGAACCTGGCGCCGTTCGTGCCGCGCTACGGCAACGTGGTGGCCTACGTCTCGCCGAAGCTGGCCGACGCGGTCACGCTGCAGGCCCAGTACGGGCTGGGCGAGGCCTCCGACGGCAGCGCCAAGAACGCCAACTGGCACGTGTCGGGCGAGTACGAGAAAGGGCCGGTCGGGCTGGGCGCCACCCACGAGGAGATCAAGGACGCCACCGGCACGGTGACCACGCGCTACACCCTGCTCGGCGGCAGCTACGACTTCGGCCGCTTCAAGCTGTTCGGCGGCTACCACACCGCCGACGTCAGCGACGGCAGCCGCGACGCGGACACGTTCTCGGTGTCCGGCCTCTACCGCATGACCCCGACCGACTGGATCTCGCTGGGCTACGGCGCGGTCAAGGACCATACCGGCAACGGCAACGACGCCAGCCAGATCGGCCTGCTGTACCAGAAGTTCATCAAGAAGAGCACCGTCGTCTACGCGGGTCTTTCCAGGATCGACAACCGCAACGACGCCAGCTTCACCCTGAACGGCTCGGCCGTGGCCGGCGAGCCGGTCGCCTATCCGGGCGCCGATCCGCAAGCGGTGCAGCTGGGATTGCGCTACTCGTTCTGAACCGCCGCGCCGGCGCAGGCTGCGGCCTGCGCCCCGGCGCGCGACACTTACGCGTTCTGGAGATATCCGATGAACCACCAAGCAGCGCCGGCCGCCACCCTGGCGGAAACGGCCCACAAGAAGAGCGAAATCCGCAAGGTCGCCATATCCAGCTGGATCGGCACCACCATCGAGTTCTACGACTTCCTGCTCTACGGCACCGCCGCGGCGCTGGTGTTCGGCAAGCTGTTCTTCCCGCAGACCAGTGCCATCGCCGGGACCCTGGCGGCGTTCGCCACGCTGGCGGTGGGCTACGTCGCCCGCCCGCTGGGCGCGGCGATCTTCGGCCACTTCGGCGACAAGGTCGGGCGCAAGAAGATGCTGATGCTGACGCTGGTGCTGATGGGCACGTCCAGCACCGCGATCGGGCTGCTGCCGACGTACCAGAGCGTGGGCATCCTCGCCCCGGTCCTGCTGGTCACCTGCCGCCTGGTCCAGGGCATCGCCATCGGCGGCGAGTGGGGGGGCGCGGCGCTGATGGTGGTGGAGCACGCCGAGGTCAGGAACCGCGCGTTCTGGGGCAGCTTCGCCCAGATCGGCGCGCCGACCGGCGTGCTGCTGTCGGCGGGGATCCTGGCCATCATGTCCAAGCTGCCGCCGGACCAGTTCGAGGCCTGGGGCTGGCGCGTGCCGTTCCTGTTCAGCGTGCTGCTGCTGGTGATCGGCTACGTGATCCGCTCCAGCGTATCGGAGAGCCCGTTGTTCCTCGAGGCGCAGCGCAAGGCGGCCGAATCCAGGCAGCAGGCGACCAGGGTGCCGTTCGTGGAAGTGCTGCGGCATCCCGGCCCGTTGCTGAGCGCGATGGGCATCGGCCTGGGCGCCTTCGTGATCCAGGCGGTGATGCTGCTGTTCGGCCTGTCGCATGCGGTGAGCGTCGGCTTCGAGCGCAGCCAGGTGCTGGAAGTGCAGACTCTGGGTTCGGCGCTGCTGATCGTGATGGTGATCGTGATGGCGGTGCTGGCCGACAAGCTGGGCCGGCGGCCGGTGGTGCTCGGCGGCGCGCTGCTGTCGGCGGCCTGGGCCTACCCCATGCTCGGGCTGATGAACACCGGGCAGATGTGGGCGTTGATGCTGGCCGTCGGCGTGGGCACCGTGGCGCAGGCGGCGATGTACGCGCCGCTGGTGGCGTTCCTGACCGAGAAGTTCAAGCTGCGCACCCGCTACACCGGCGCCTCGCTGGGCTACCAGGGCGCGGCGCTGATCGGCGCCGGCTTCACCCCGCTGGTCGCCACCGCGCTGAAGGACTATGCCGGCGGCGGCACCGGCCTGGTGTCGGCGCTGCTGCTCGGCTGCAGCCTGCTGTGCGCCGGCTGCGTGTACTTCTCCCGCGAAAGCCAGCACAACGACCTGAGCCAGTGATGGGCATCGTCGTTCCGCACGCGAGCGCCATGCGGCTTTGGTCGGGCTGGCAGGCGCTGCGCGCTGCGCTACGGTGGCGTGGCGCGCCGCGGGTCCGCTGCGGGTGCGGATCGTGTCCCGGCGGCATGGCGGCTGCCGCGCAATGAGCACTGCCATGCCTCCTGTTCCCGAGCACCGCCTCCCGTCCCGACGCCGGGTCCTGCTGTCCCGCGCGGCGGTCACGCTGGACGTGATCGTCGAGGGCGCAGGGGCGCCGATCGTGCTGCTGCCGTCGCTGGGGCGCGATTCGCAGGACTACGACGAAGTCGCCGCCGGCCTGGCCACGCGCGGGTTCGAGGTGCTGCGGCCGCAGCCGCGCGGGCTGGGGGGCAGCCGCGGGCCCATGCATGGCCTGACCCTGAGGGATTTCGCCGACGACGTCGCGTTCGCGATCGAATCGCTGGCCGCTGGCCCGGCGCTGATCGTCGGCCACGCCTTCGGCAACTGGGTCGCGCGGATGACCGCCAGCGCGCATCCGGCGCGCGTGCGCGGGGTGGTCGTCGCCGCCGCCGCGGCCAAGCGCTATCCGCCGCAGCTGACCGCGAACATCCGCCGCATCGTCGATCCGTCCGTGCCCGAGGCCGAACGCCTGCGCCTGCTGCAGGAGACGTTCTTCGCACCCGGCAACGACGCGTCGGTATGGCTGGACGGCTGGCACCCGGCGGTGCGCGACAGCCAGTTCGCCGCGCACCAGGCCACGCCGCAGGGCGACTGGTGGAGCGCCGGCGCGGTGCCGCTGCTGGACCTGCAGGCCGCGGCCGACCCGTTCCTGCCGCCGGACCGGCGCCACGAGCTGCGCGAGGAACTGGGCGAGCGGGTCAGCGTGGCGCTGATCGAGAACGCCAGCCACGCGCTGATACCCGAACAACCCCGGCGCGTGGTCGAGGAAGTCGCGCGCTGGGCGGCGACGCTGTGACCGTGCCCTGCCAACCCTGGAAGTGATCCATGCGTGATGTGTTCATCTGCGATGCGGTACGCACCCCGATCGGCCGCCATGGCGGCGGCCTCGCCGGGGTACGCGCCGACGACCTGGCGGCGCTGCCGCTGAAGGCGCTGGTCGAGCGCAACCCGGCGGTCGACTGGTCGCGCCTGGACGAGGTGTTCCTGGGCTGCGCCAACCAGGCCGGCGAGGACAACCGCAACGTGGCGCGGATGGCGCTGCTGCTGGCCGGGTTGCCGGTGCAGGTCCCCGGCGTCACCGTCAACCGGCTGTGCGCCTCGGGCATGGAGGCGGTCGGCGCGGCGTTCCGCGCCATCGCCCTGGGCGAGATGGAGCTGGCCATCGCCGGCGGGGTCGAGTCGATGTCGCGCGCGCCCTACGTGGTCGGCAAGGCCGACCACGCGTTCGACCGCGGCCAGGCGATGGAGGACACCACCATGGGCTGGCGCTTCGTCAATCCGGCGCTGCGGGCGCTGTACGGCGTGGAGAGCATGCCGCAGACCGCCGACAACGTCGCCATCGACTACCAGGTGTCGCGGCAGGACCAGGACGCGTTCGCCCTGCGCAGCCAGCAGCGCGCCGCGCGCGCGCAGGCCGAGG
>DNXT01000419.1:5002-5153 GCA_003505795.1 Lysobacteraceae bacterium
CCGCGCGCGCGCAGGCCGAGGGCTATTTCGCCGAGGAGATCGTGCCGGTCCGCGTCGCCCAGCGCAAAGGCGAGACGGTCGTGGCGTACGACGAGCATCCGCGGCCGGACACCACCCTCGAGGCGCTGGCCCGGCTCAAGGGCGTCAACGG
>DNXT01000417.1:0-533 GCA_003505795.1 Lysobacteraceae bacterium
GAGCAGGCCCAGGCCGCAGCCGAGGTCGAGCACCGGCGCGCCGGTGCCGCGCAGCGCGGCCAGCGCGCCCGGGTACAGCGGATCGGTGCGCAGCTTGGAGCGGGCGTAGTAGTAGTCGTAGCGGTTGCCCAGCCGGCGCTCGGGCAGGAAGGCGCGCGCGATCGCCCGCGCTTGGGCGGCGTTCAACGGGCGGATGGCTTCGGTCATCCTGGCGTTCGCTTCCCGGGGGAGGTCAGGTTAAGGCATCGCGCGCGTATGGCAAGGCGGCCGCGGTCCACGCGGCGTACATCTGCGCGGACGGGTGCAGGCCGTCGGCGGCCAGCATGTCCGCGTGCGCGCCGTGGCTGCGGCTGAACGGCGTGATGTCGACGAAGCGCACGCCGAGCGCCTGGCAGACCGCGGCGGCGGCGGCGTTGAATGCGTCGATCTGGTCTGCGATGGCCTGCGCATCGCGGGCTTGCGCGTGCGCGAACGGCGTCGCTCCCCAGTCGGGGATCGACAGCGCCAGCACGTGCTGCGCGCGGCCGGCGGCG
>DNXT01000417.1:695-3165 GCA_003505795.1 Lysobacteraceae bacterium
TGCTGCGCGCGGCCGGCGGCGAATCCGATCGCACGCTGCAGCAGCGCCTGGAACTGCGCACGGTATTCGTCCAGCGGCCGGCCCCGGTACTGGTTGTTGACCCCGATCAGCAGCGTGACCAGGTCGAACAGGCCGGACGGCGCGGCCGCATCGATGCCGGCATCGAGCTCGTCGGTGGTCCAGCCGGTGGTGGCGACGATCCACGGATCGCCCAGCGCGATGCCCTGCGCGCGCAGCGCACGCGCCAGCTGCGATGGCCAGCGCGCCGGTCCGGCCACGCCCTCGCCGATCGTGTAGGAGTCGCCGAGGGCTAGGTAGCGCAGCGACGGCGCGGCGTCGGACATGCCGGGCCGGGCTCAGGCGACGTTGCGCGGCTTCAGCGGCACGACCTTGGTGTTGGCCTCGGCGCGGCGCGACAGGGCGCGGTCGATGCGCGCGAACACGTCGCGCATCACCGCCGCCTCCGGCAGCAGGGTGACGCGGAAGTGGTTGCGGTAGGGCACGTTGAAGCTGGAGCCCGGCACCACCAGCACGCCTTCCTCGTTCATCAGCTCCAGCGCGAAGCCGTGGTCGTCGAAGTTGCGCGCGGCATGGCCGACCACGGCCGGGAACGCGTACAGCGCGCCGGCCGGGGCGACCAGCGACAGGTGCTCGCTGGCGGCACAGGCCTCGATCACCGCGCGCCGGGTCTCGTACAGGCGGCCGCCGGGAGCGCACAGCGCGGAGATGGTGTCCGGGCCGTTGACCGCCGCGTCGATCGCGTACTGGCCCGGCACGTTGGCGCACAGGCGCAGCGCGCCGAGCAGGTCCATCGCGTTGCGCAGCTCGCCGATGCGGGCGATGTCGCCGGACAGCAGCGCCCAGCCCACGCGCCAGCCGCAGGCGCGGTGCACCTTGCTCAGGCCGCTGAAGGTGATGCAGGGATGGTCGCCGGCCAGCGGCGCGACCGGGTGGAAGCGGGCGTCGTCGTACAGGATCTGGTCGTAGATCTCGTCGACCATAAGCAGCAGGTCGTGCTTGCGGGCGACCGCGACGATCTTCTCCAGCAGCTCGCGCGGGTAGCTGGCGCCGCTGGGATTGTTCGGGTTGATCAGCACGATCGCGCGGGTACGCGAGGACACCAGCGTCTCGATCTCCACCGGGTCGGGCTGGAAGCCGTTCTCCGGCGCGCAGCGGTAGTACACCGGGCGGCCGTCGTTGAGGATGGTCGCCGCCGACCACAGCGGGTAGTCCGGCGAGGGCACCAGCACTTCGTCGCCGGGATTGAGCAGGGCGCGCAGCGACAGGTCGATCAGCTCGGACACGCCGTTGCCGACGAAGATCCGGTCCGGGTGCGCATCCGGATGCTGGCGCCTGGCGTAGGCGGTGGCGATCGCCTCGCGCGCCACCGGCAGGCCCTGCTGGTGGGTGTACGGATCGGTGCGGCCCATGTCGTCGGCGATCGCGCGCTGCAGGTGCTCGGGCGCGCGGAAGCCGAAACTGCCGGGATTGCCGATGTTGAGCTTGATCAGCTTGCGGCCCTGCGCCTCCAGTTCCCGCGCTCGTCGCGCCAGCTCGCCCCGGATCTCGTAGCGGACTTCGGACAGGCGCTCGCGGATGGCGAGCGGCTTCAGCGGTGTGGAGGACATCGAGCTGGGCCGTGTTGGCGTGGAACCGGCATGGTAGCGGAAATGCGGCGGGCCTGAATGGCCGATTTCCTTGCGGTTGCAACCACATGGGGCCGGCCGCCGGGACGGTCGTCTCAGGACGCCTCGCCGGCCAGCCACCCCAGGGCGGGCGGCACCGGCGCCTGCACCGGGTGCTTCTCGATGCCGTGCTCGGTCCAGGTGCGGCGGCCGCGCCGGGTCTGCGCGCGCAGCGCGCGGTTGAAGGCGATGCTCTCGGCGGTGGCGTAGCCGCGCGGGTGGTCCAGGTGCAGGGCCACGGTGCGGTGGCGAATGCGCTTGCCGCGGATGCCGGCATTGGCCAGGCGCGCGGCGAAACGCGTCGGCCCGACCCGGTCGAGCAGGTCCACCGCCGGCACGTTGAGCGAGAGCCGCAGCGCCTCGGCGGCGCCGATCGGGCCATTGAAGGCCGCATCGAAGTTGCCGGGACGGTAGTCGCCGAAGCTCTGCGGCGCATCCACCAGCAGGCTCTCGGAATGGATCAGGCCGTCGTCCAGCGCCATGCCGTACAGGAACGGCTTGAGCGTGGAGCCGGGCGAGCGCCAGGCCTGCACCATGTCCACGTGGCCGAGCCGCCGGTGGTCGCCGAACCTGACCGAGCCGACGTACGCGCGCGCCTCCATGCTGGCGTTGTCGACCACCAGCAAGGCCGCGGACGTGCGCTCGGGCAGCTGCGAGAAGTACGTCGCCACGCGTTCCTCCAGGGTCCGCTGCAGCTCCACGTCGAGGGTGGTGGCGATGCGCGCGGCGCGCGGATGCTCGCTGCGCAGGCGCTGCGCCAGCAGCGCGGCGTGCAGCGGCGGCTG
>DNXT01000418.1 GCA_003505795.1 Lysobacteraceae bacterium
CGCTCTTCCGATCTACGCCCCATCGCGACTGAAGTCGCTCCTATCAGGAAACAGATCCCGCCGGTGGCTTCCGCTGCCGCGCGCGTGGTGCCAGACTCGGCGGCCAGACAAGCGACTAAGAAACCGATGAGCAACAAGATTCCGCTGTTGATCGATACCGACCCGGGCGTGGACGATGCGCTGGCGCTGTTGATGGCCTTCGCCGACCCGCGCCACGAAGTGGTCGGCCTCACCATCGCCGCCGGCAACGTCGGCCTGCGGCACACCGTACGCAATGCGCTCAAGCTGTGCGAAGTGGCCGGGCGCGACGCGGTGCCGGTATTCGCCGGCTGCGCCGACCCGCTGGTGCATCCGTCGGTGGATGCCGCGCACGTGCATGGCGTGGACGGCTTCGGCGACGTCGGTTTCGAGCCGGCGCGCCGCGGCGCCGAAGCCGAACATGCCGCGGCGGCGATCCTGCGCCTGTCGCACCGGCACGCCGGCGAACTGCTGCTGGTGGCGCTGGGCCCGTTGACCAACATCGCGCTGGCGCTCAAGCTCGATCCGACCCTGCCGCAGCGGGTGAAGCGCTTCGTGGTGATGGGCGGCGCCGTCACCGGCCACGGCAACATCACGCCGGTGGCCGAGTTCAACATCGCCTTCGATCCGGAGGCGGCGCACATCGTGTTCTCGGCCTTCCCGGACATCGAGCTCGCCGACTGGGAGGCGACCATCGCGCACGGCCTGCCGCATCGCGAGGTGGAGCGGTGGCTGGCGGCCGATTCGGCGCAGGCGCGGTTCTACGAGGAGATCTCGCGCAAGACCCGGCTCTGGTCCGAGGACAGCCGCGGCGAGCACTGGTACGCGGCCGACGCGCTGGCCATGGCCTGGGCGCTGCAGCCCGACGGCGCCACGCGGGTGGAGGCGCGGCCGGTCCGGATCGAGCTGGCCGGCAGCTTCACCCGCGGCGCCACGGTGGTGGACTGGAACCGGCAGCAAGGGCGGCCGGACAATGCGGCGATCCTGATGGACTACGACCAGGACCGGTTCCAGCAGCTGGTGCGCCAGGCGCTGCTCGGCGGGTGAGCGGGTGGCTTGTGCCGGGTGGGGAAGCCTGTATATAATGCCGCTCTTGTCCAGCAGCCCCTACGGTGCGTGCCCATGAAGGCCGACATCCATCCGAATTACCGCGACGTCGTTTTCCACGACGTGACTTCCGATTTCAAGTTCCTGACCCGTTCGACCATGGCCTCCAAGGAGACCGTGAAGTGGGAAGACGGCGAGGAATACCCGCTGATCAAGGTTGAAATTTCCTCGGCTTCGCATCCGTTCTACACGGGCAAGCACAAGGTCATCGATACCAGCGGCCGCATCGACAAGTTCCAGAAGCGCTACGCGCGCTGATTGGCGTCGAGCAGGTTGCACAGCGACGGCCGCGCCCAGCGCGGCCGTCGTTTTTTCGTGCCCGAATGCCGGCGCCGGCGTGGATATCGACCTGTCCGCGCAACGGATCGTCGCGCCCGCCGATCCCCATCTAAGACTTCCGTCCAAGCGACGGGCAAAATGCTGCTGTGCGATAATGACGTGATCCAGGGAGTCCCGTACGGAGGACCTGGACTTCCATCACGTGCCTGCTCCCGTATGGGTGGGCGCCTTCCACTGAAGGAGCGTACACAGTGTCCGATCTTGATCAGGTCACGCTCAACGCCGGCGACAAGTCGGTTGTTTTGCCGGTTCTCAAGCCCACCCTGGGCAACGATTGCGTCGACATCTCCAAGCTGACCAAGGAAACCGGTCTCTTCACCTACGATTCCGGCTTTACCGCGACCGCCAGCTGCAAGTCGGCCATCACCTACATCGATGGCGACAACGGCGTGTTGCTGTACCGCGGTTACCCGATCGAGCAGTTGGCCGAGAAGTCCAGCTTCCTGGAAGTGGCCTACCTCCTGATGAACGGCGAGCTGCCGACGCAGGACGAATTCAAGAAGTTCGACCACGAAGTCACGCATCACACGATGATGCACGAGTCGCTGAAGAACTTCCTCGGCGGCTTCCGCCACGACGCGCACCCGATGGCCATGCTGGCCGGTTCGGTGGCCTCGCTGTCGGCGTTCTACCACGACACGCTGGATCTCAACGATCCGGAGCAGCGCCGCCTGGCCGCGATCCGCCTGATCGCCAAGGTGCCGACGATCGCCGCGGCCGCCTACCGCTACTCGATCGGCTGGCCGATCCGCTACCCGCGCAACAACCTCGGCTACGTCGACCGCTTCCTGCACATGATGTTCGAGGTGCCGAGCGAGCAGCTGGAGATGAACCCGGTCGTGGCCAAGGCGCTGGACCTGCTGTTCATCCTGCATGCCGACCACGAGCAGAACGCCTCGACCTCGACCGTGCGCCTGGTCGGCTCGACCGGCGCCAACCCGTACGCCTCGGTGGCCGCGGGCATCACCGCGCTGTGGGGCCCGGCGCATGGCGGCGCCAACGAGGCGGTGCTGAAGATGCTGGAGGAGATCGGCACCGCCGACAACGTCGAGTCCGCCGTGGCCAAGGCCAAGGACAAGAACTCCTCGTTCCGCCTGATGGGCTTCGGCCACCGCGTCTACAAGAACTTCGACCCGCGCGCCAAGATCATCCGCGAGATGACCCACAAGGTGCTGGGCGAGCTGGGCGTCAACGACCCGCTGCTGGAAGTGGCGCTGAAGCTGGAAGAGGCGGCGCTGAAGGACGACTACTTCGTGCAGCGCAAGCTGTACCCGAACGTGGACTTCTACTCGGGCATCATCTACAAGGCGCTCAACATCCCGGTGGAGATGTTTACCGTGATGTTCGCCATCGCCCGCACCGCCGGCTGGGTCTCGCACTGGCTGGAGCAGCAGGTCGATCCGGAGATGAAAATCGGCCGTCCGCGCCAGATCTACACCGGCTACGACGTGCGCGACTACAAGGGCGCCGACAAGCGCTGAGCGCTTTCCGGCGCTTGCCAGCAAACGCCCCGCCAGCGCGGGGCGTTTTTCTTTCCGCCTCCGCGCTCCTTCGATGGGGCTTCGAACTCGGCTGCCGCTGGAGCGGTGTGCAGCAGGAAGCCATCGGCAACGGTGCCGCTGGAACGCTTCGCCGCGCGCCGGCGTCGCCGGACGGCCTGGGCTTTCGCGGGAGCGCCTTCAGTCGCGATGGGGCTATGCCGGGATGCCCCGCTTCATTGTGGGAGGGACTTCAGTCCCGACAGGCTTTACCGGCAAGGCCCCCTCGCGACTGAAGTCGCTCCTACGGGCGGCGAGGGCTTTCGTGCCTAGCGGCCCGGAGCGGCGCGTGCTGCCCGCAAAGGACGCGTGCCGGCTTTCAGCCGGTGTAGCCGGAGATCTCTTCCTCGGCCAGGATCTGCCGCAACTGCGCCGCCGAGGCGCGCGCCATCGGCTTCTCGTCGACCTGCGACAGCGGTGCCTGGCGTAGCGCATCGTAGGGCAGCACGGTCAGGTCGAAGGTCAGCTCCTCGGCGCTGAACAGCCAGACCGGGACGTCGTCGGCGCGCTCGCGGTCCAGGCGCAGGCGGCGGGTGCGCGCTTCGGCCGGGATGCGGTGTTCCTCCAGGAAGCGCTGCACCGCGTCGGGATCGTCGCTGTGCAGTTGCAGGTGTACCGGCGCGTTGGCATCGGCGGTGCCTTCCAGCACCGCCCCGGTCAGGCGCGGCGAGAACGGTGCCAGGAACTCCAGCGCGCGCAGCGCCGCCTCGCGGCGGTGGCGCAGGCCCTGGGCATGGCCGGGACCTGCGAATAGGCGCTGGTATTCGCGCAGCGCCTCCTCGATCTCGCGGTTGCGCGGCAGCGAGGCGTCGTCGTGGATGCCGAGCCGGCTGGCGGCCTTGAGCTTGGCCTGGTGGAAGTCGCGGATGCCGCCCTCGGCCATCAGCCGCGCGGCCTCGTGGGCCAGGCGGTGGCGGCGCTCGCGGACGCGGGTCTGTGCATGCCGGTGAGCGTGTTGCATGGCGTGTCTCCCCTGAAGACCGCCTCCGAATCTACACCAGGAGCGATGAAGGAGCGGCGCGGGATCCTGCGATCCCGCGCCTTCGCCGTTCAGCGCCACGGCGAGGGCGGTCAGAAGATGTCGAACGCCTTCTCGTCCTGTTGTTCCTGCAGGCCGTAGTCGTAGTCCTGCAGGCGGTCCAGGTCCTCGTTCTTGACCCACTCGGTGGCGCCGTTGAGGGTGGCCTGGGTCATGCCTTCCGGCGGATCGTTGCTGGCGACCGGCTTGTCCTTCAGCGCCACGCGCATGTAGTCGATCCAGATCGGCAGGGCCGCCTTGCCGCCGTACTCGCGGTAGCCCAGCGACTGGAAGTCGTCGCGTCCCACCCACACCGTGGTGACGTAGTTGCCGCCGAAGCCGGAGAACCAGGCGTCGCGGTGGTCGTTGGTGGAACCGGTCTTGCCGCCCACGTCCTCGCGGTCGAGCACCTTGGCCGCGGTGCCGGTGCCGCGCTGGACCACGTCGCGCATCATCGAGACCAGCTGGTACGCGGTACGCGGATCGATCGCGCGCGGGGCGATCCTGGCGTCGCTGGCTGCGGGCGCCGCCTCGTAAGCGGCGGCGGAGATCGGAAGAGCG
>DNXT01000416.1:0-3315 GCA_003505795.1 Lysobacteraceae bacterium
AACCGCTCTTCCGATCTCGGCCGAGAGCGTCCGCCTGACCCTCGACCCGCAGGGGCAACACCGCCTGTCCACGCTGGAGGTGCGGGGCGGCCAGGAGGTCGCGATCGCGATCGGGCCGGAAGGCGGCTGGTCCCCGCGCGACCGCCAGTCGCTGGCCGACGCCGGCTTCAGCGGGCTGCGGCTGGGTCCGCGGATCCTGCGCACCGAGACCGCCGGGCTGGCGGCGATCGCCGCCCTGCAGGCGCGCCTGGGCGATCTTTGAGCATTCATTGCGGGGCTCTCGGGCAAGGCCGCCGACCCGGCAGGAGACCGCACCGGCGCGAAGACGGGGCGTGCCGGATCATCCCGGCGGCAACCGAAGCCCTTGCCGCCCCCTGACCATGCAGGAGCGACTTCAGTCGCGACGGGCCTTGCCGGCAATGCCGCGTCGCGACTGAAGTCGCTCCCACAGGAATCCACGGCCCTGGCCGCGGCACCGCCTCGCGCAGCGGCGCGCCCTGCACCCCAGGTTCTTGGGTTCCGCTGCGGCGCGGATCGCAGTCCCTCCCGCAAGAGGTCCGGCACCGGGGAAACTCCGGCGAGGCCCGTGGCGAAGCCGCTCCTGCGAAGGGCGCCGGTTCCCGGCACCCGCGCGCTCAGGCCGCGACCGCCAGCGTCCGCGAAAGCTCGGCCTCGATCGAATCCAGGTCCGGCAACAGCGCGCTCTGCTCGCCGAGCAGCACGCGCATGTGCACGCCCTGCGGCAGCGCGTCTTCCGATGCGTCGGCCAGCAGGCCGTCGCGCGGTACCGAGATCAGCTGCGGGAACGAGGCGGTCAGCAGCGCGAAGTACGGCAGTGCCGGGTCGCCGCCGAGCGCCTTCAGCACGATCACCTTGTTGTTGACCGTGGCCGCTTCCTCGCCGAGTCCGCTGAAGCGCGCGAACGACAGCAGCGGGATCTTCCAGCCCTGCCAGGAGATCTGCCCCACCAGCCAGCGCGGCATGCCCGCCAGCGGCTCCACCGGCACCCGCGACATCACCTCGGCGACGGTCGCGTTCGGCAGCAGGACGCGTTCCTGGCCCGCCTGGATCAGTACACCGCGAATTTCGTCGTTGGAGGCGTAACTCATCGCAGATCCCCTGAGGTGCTGTGTTCGCTCATGCCGGCCAGCGCTGCGCCAGCGCCTGTGCCAGCTGGGCCGGATCGCCCGAAGCCTTGCCCTGCATCGCCAGGCGCGATGCCGCCGCCGGGTCGTAGCAGCCGTCGGCCGACTGCCCGGCCACCCAGGCGCCCTGCTCGGCCAGGGCCAGCACGTCGCCGACCGCCGCTTCGCTGGCGCCGCTGAGCATCAGCACCGCGCTTTCCGTGGCCGGCAGCGACGACACCAGCGAGGCCGGGTCGCCGCCGGCGACGAAGCCGAGCCGCCCTTCTTCCAGTTGCAGCGCGATGCCGTCGGACAGGATGTAGACCTTGCCGCCGACCACCGCCTGGCCGATCTCGCTCAGTTCCACCGGCAGCGCCGAGACGCGTCCCATCTGCCGCACCAGGTTGCCGTACTGGCCGCCGTCCAGCGCCATCCGCACCAGCACCGCGCGCGGGAACTCGGCCGGCAATGCCGCCAGCAGGCGCCGGATCGCATCCGGTCCGCCGATGCCGGCCATCACCAGCACGGCACCCTGCGGCTGCGTCGCCGCGGTCTCGTCGATGTCGACCAGCGACAGGTCGCCGGTCGCGAGCGATCCGAGATCCGGCCCGCTGCGCGGGGTGGCCACCACGCTCACTTCGTCGACCAGGCCCCAGGTGCTGGAATCGCCCAGCACCGACGCGGCAGGCGCCGCAACGGCGGCCGCCGGCGACGCCTCGGGCTCGATCGACGCCGGCACGGCGCCGGCGAACAGCGCGTCGCCCGGCACCTCGTCCAGCGCGAACGCCGCCGCTTCCAGGTGCAGGTCCAGCGGCGCCGCGGAGTGCAGCTGCGCCGGCGTGACCGGCAGGCCCGGTTCCGGCTGCAGCATCGGCTCGACTTCGGCGCCCGGCGGCAGCACGTCGCTGTGGCCGTGCAGCTTGGCCGACAGGTGCCGGGCCCAGCGCTGCGCGTCCCAGCCGTCGCGGCGCGCGGCCAGCTCGGCCTCGTCGAAGATCACGGTCAGGCGCGGGTCGGTCAGCACCGGCTCCAGCGCCTCGAGCGCATCCTCGATCGACGGTTCCAGCGCCACCAATACCGCCGCCGGCTCGGCGTCGCGCAGCGCCTGCACGTCGACCGCCGACGGCTCGTCCTCGAGCACGACCTGAGCCCCGACCAGCGCCAGCGCTTCGCGCAGGCGCTCGCGGGCCGGGCCGGGACGTCCCAGCAATGCTACCGGCTTGCCCAATCCGCCATTACTCACGGACACGGGCGATCCCCAGCAGGTCATACACGTTTCGCATCAGATCCAACTCTTGGTAAGGCTTGCCCAGGTACCGCTGCACGCCGATCTCGAAGGCGCGCTGGCGGTGCTTCTCGCCGCTGCGCGAGGTGATCATCACGATCGGGACGGCCTTGTAGCGCGGATCGGCGCGCATCGCCGTCGCCAGCTCGTAGCCGTCCATGCGCGGCATTTCGATGTCCAGCAGCATCAGGTCCGGGACGCGCTCCTCGAGCCGTTCCAGGGCCTCGACGCCGTCGCGCGCCACCGCCACCTCGAAGTTGTGGCGTTCCAGCACGCGGCCGGTGACCTTGCGCATGGTCAGCGAGTCGTCGACCACCATCACCAGCGGCACGCGGCGCTGGGTCTCGGCGACCGCCTCCACCACCGGACGCGCCGGCTGGGTGAGATGGCGGCGCACCAGCGGCGCGACGTCGAGGATGACCACGACGCGGCCGTCGCCGGTGATGGTGGCGCCGTAGATGCCCGGTACCGAGGCGATCTGCAGGCCCACCGGCTTGACCACGATTTCGCGGTTGCCCAGCACCTGGTCGATCGCCACTGCCGCGCGCAGGTCGCCGGCACGCACCAGCAGCAACGGGATCTGCTCGGCGCCGTCGGCGGTGGCCGCGCCCTGACCCACCAGCGAGCCGAGGTCGTGCAGCGCGAATTCCTCGCCGGCGTAGTGGTAGCCGCCCTGGCCCGATTCGTAGCGCCCGCGCGCGATCCGGCCGATGCCGCTGACCGAGGCCACCGGCACCGCGAAGGTGGTTTCGCCGATCCGCACGAACACGGCCTGGGTCACCGCCAGGGTCTGCGGCAGGCGCAGGGTGAAGGTCACGCCTTCGCCGCGCACCGAGTGGATGTCCACCGAGCCGCCGAGCTGGCGCACTTCGTTGCGCACCACGTCCATGCCGACGCCGCGGCCGG
>DNXT01000416.1:3423-3720 GCA_003505795.1 Lysobacteraceae bacterium
CCATGCCGACGCCGCGGCCGGCCAGCTGGCTGACCTGCTCGGAGGTGCTGAAGCCGGAGGCGAAGATCAGCGAGTCCAGTTCGTTGTCGGTCAGCACCGCGCCCGGTTCGACCAGGCCGCGCTGCTCGCCGCGGCGGCGGATCGCCTCGCGGTCCAGGCCGGCACCGTCGTCGGAGACTTCCAGCACGATTTCCGAGCCTTCGCGGCGCAGGCGGATCGCGATCCGGCCTTCCTCGGGCTTGCCGGCGGCGCGACGCTGCTCGGCGCTTTCCAGGCCGTGCGCCACCGAGTTGCGCA
>DNXT01000416.1:3892-4587 GCA_003505795.1 Lysobacteraceae bacterium
CATGTGCTCCAGCGGCGCGACCATGCGGTCGAGCACGTTGCGGTCGAGTTCGCCGTGGGTGCCTTCCAGCACCAGGCCGACCTGCTTGCCGGTGTCGTGCGCGGCCTGGCGGACCACGCGGCGCAGGCGCGGCACCAGGCCCTCGAACGGCACCATGCGCGCGCGCATCAGGCCGTCCTGCAGTTCCGAGCTTACCCGCGACTGCTGCTGCAGCAGCGAGTCGTACTGGCGCGACAGGTCGTCGAGCACGCCCTGCAGGCCGCCCAGGTCCGCCGCCGATTCGTTGAGCGCGCGGCTGAGCTGCTGCAGGGTGGAGAAGCGGTCCAGCTCCAGCGGATCGAAGGTCTGGTCGCCCTGGTCCTGCTCGCGCTGGTAGCGGGCGACGATCTGCGCCTCGGTTTCCAGGTCCAGGCGGCGCAGCTGGTCGCGCAGACGCGCATTGGTGCGGTCCAGCTCGGCCATGGCGCCGCGGAAGGCGCCCAGCTGCTGTTCCAGGCGCGAGCGGTAGATCGCCACTTCGCCGGCGTGGTTGACCAGGCGGTCGAGCAGCTCGGCGCGCACGCGCACCTGCTCCTGCGGCGCCTTGGGCTGCACTTCCTCGTCTTCGCTCTGGCCCTGGCCCTCGATCGGCACCGGCGCGGACAGCGGCGCGGGCGCCACCGATTCGGCGACCGGCCGGATCGGCGTGGCGGCCG
>DNXT01000415.1 GCA_003505795.1 Lysobacteraceae bacterium
CCCCAGCGCCTGCACCCAGCCCGGGCGTCCCTGCCGCAGCAGCGCCAGCGCCAGCGCCGTGCGCAGCCGGCGCAGGGTGCCGGGGAACTGCTTCTTCATCACCACCCATGCGCTGGCCAGCACCGCCAGCGCGATCACCAGGTACTGGAGCAGCAGCGAGGCGTCCATGCTCAGCCGGCTCCGAGCGCCACGGCGACCTGGTAGGTCAGCAGCGAGGCCAGGTAGGCCAGCCCGAACAGGTAGACCGCCGCGAACGCCATCTGCCTCCACGAGTTGGTCTCGCGCTTGATCGTGGCCAGGGTGGAAATGCACATCGGCGCGTAGATGTACCAGACCAGCAGCGACAGCGCGGTGGCCAGCGACCAGCCGTCGTGGATCAGCGGCGAGAGCGCCTGCGCGGCGGCATCGTCGTCGGCCGCCGACAGCGCATAGACCGTCGCCAGCGACGCCACCGCGACCTCGCGCGCGGCCAGGCCCGGGATCAGCGCGATGCAGATCTGCCAGTTGAAGCCCAGCGGCGCGAAGAACACCGCCATCGCGTGGCCGATGCGGCCGGCGAAGCTGTAGTCGATCGCCGGCATCGTGGCGTCCGCCGGCGCGCCCGGGAACGACAGCAGGAACCACAGCAGGATGGTCAGCGCCAGGATGATGCCGCCGACGCGCTTGAGGAAGATCATGCCGCGCTCCCACAGCCCCAGCGCGAGGTCGCGCGGATGCGGGACGCGATAGGACGGCAGCTCCAACATCAGCGGATGCTCGCTCTTGTCGCGGCGCCACTTCTTCATCGTCCACGACACCGCCAGCGCGCTGACGATCGCCGCGGCGTACAGGCCGAACAGCACCAGTCCCTGCTGGTTGAACACGCCCCACACCGTCTTCTGCGGAATGAAGGCGCCGATCAGCAGCGCGTACACCGGCAGCCGCGCCGAGCAGGTCATCAGCGGCGCGACCAGGATCGTCGCCAGGCGGTCGCGCGGGTCCTGAATGCTGCGCGTGGACATGATCCCCGGCACCGCGCAGGCGAAGCTCGACAGCAGCGGGATGAACGAGCGCCCGGACAGGCCGGCCGCGGCCATCGTCCGGTCGAGCAGGAACGCCGCGCGCGGCAGGTAGCCGGACTCTTCCAGCGCCAGGATGAAGGCGAACAGGATCAGGATCTGCGGCAGGAAGATCACCACCCCGCCGACGCCGGCGATGATGCCGTCCACCAGCAGGCTGTTGAGCGGCCCTTCCGGCAGGGTGGCGCCGACCCATTCGCCCAGCGCCGCGGTGCCGGCGTCGATCAGGTCCATGATCGGCGTGGCCCAGGCATACACCGCCTGGAAGATCAGGAACATCACCAGCGCCAGGCTCAGCAGGCCGAACACCGGGTGCAGCAGCCAGCGGTCCAGGGCGTCGTCCACCCGGCTGGTACGGCTCGGCATCGACACCGCCCCGGCCAGGATCGCGCGCACCAGCGCGTGGTAGTTGCCGTCGGCCGGCGCCGCCACCGTCGGCGCGGCCGGTTCCGGGGACAGCGCATCCAGGCGCTCGATCAGCGCCTGCGCGCCGTGCCGGCGGACCGCGACGGTCTCCACCACCGGCACCCCGATCGCCTTCTCCAGCGCATCGCGGTCGATCACGATGCCGCGGCGCTTGGCCGCGTCCACCATGTTGAGGGCGAGGATCATCGGCCGCCCGAGCTCGCGCAGCTCCAGCGCGAAACGCAGGTGCAGGCGCAGGTTGGTGGCGTCGACCACGCACACCAGCACTTCCGGCGCCGACTCGCCCGGGTAGAAGCCGCGGCACAGGTCGCGGGTGATCGCCTCGTCCAGGCTGGCCGGATTCAGGCTGTAGGCGCCGGGCAGGTCGAGCACCGCGAAGTCGCGTCCGGACGGCGCCTTGAAATGGCCTTCCTTGCGCTCGACGGTGACGCCGGTGTAGTTGGCCACCTTCTGGCGGCTGCCGGTGAGCTGGTTGAACAGCGCGGTCTTGCCGCAGTTCGGATTGCCGACCAGCGCCAGCCGCAGGGGGGATGCCGCCGCGCTCATGCCGCCGCCTCCAACGCCCGCACCTGGATGCGCGCGGCCTCGCTGCGACGCAGCGCGAAGCGCGTGTATCCGACCTGGACCAGCAGCGGCTCGCGCCCCACCGGCCCCATCGCCAGCACGGTCACCTCCTCGCCGCCGACGAAGCCCAGCTCGCGCAGGCGCCGCGCGATGGCGTCGTTCGGCTGTCGGTCCTCGACGGATTCCACGATGGCGGCGCGGTGCAATGGCATATCGGACAACGTCACAAAACGCCCTGGATGACATAGGAATGATTCTCGATTCTAGCATCGACGCGGCGCACCATGGCCGCGGCGGCACGGCTCGCTATGATGGATCCACCCGCCTTCCACGCCCTGGACTTCCATGCCGGACTCCGCCCTCACCCAGCTCGACCACGGACCGGTGCGAACGCTGCGCCTGCAGCGGCCGGAGCTGCACAACGCGTTCGACGCCGGGCTGATCGCGGCGCTGACCCGGGCGCTGGCCGAGGCCGCGGCCGACCCTGCGGTGCGGGTGGTGGTACTCGCCGGCGCCGGCCGCTCGTTCTCCGCCGGCGCCGACCTGCAATGGATGCGCGCGATGGCCGGCGCCAGCGAGGCCGAGAACCAGGCCGACGCGCTGGCGCTGGCACGGCTGATGCGCAGCCTGAACGAACTGCCGAAGCCGACCCTGGCCCGCGTCCACGGCGCCGCCTTCGGCGGCGGCGTCGGGCTGGTCGCCTGCTGCGACATCGCCATCGGCACGCCGCAGGCGCGCTTCGGCCTGACCGAGAGCCGGCTCGGGCTGCTGCCGGCGGTGATCTCGCCCTACGTGGTAGAGGCGATCGGCGCGCGCCAGGCGCGGCGCTGGTTCGCCACCGCCGAGACCTTCGGCGCCGATGCCGCGCTGGCGATGGGACTGTTGCACGAGGTGGTCGCCGACGACGAACTCGACCGCGCCGTGGACCGCCAGGTGCGGCTGCTGCTGGAGGCGGGGCCGCTCGCCGCCAGTTCGGCCAAGCAACTGGTGCGGCGCGCCGCCCGCGGCGGTCCCGGAGACGCGCTGGACGCCGACAACGCCGCGCTGATCGCGCGCCTGCGGGTGTCGGCGGAAGGCCAGGAAGGCCTGGGCGCCTTCCTCGAGAAGCGCCGGGCCGCCTGGGTACCGGCGCAGGACTGACTGCCTCACACTCCCGGATCAGACATAGTGGCCGGTGCCGGACGCGCAATCCGTAGCTACCGATTCATGGACCGGCCCGCCCCCGCCCCTGCCAAGGAACGCCTGCCGATGCCGCCTTGCCCCAGTCCCCGCCGCCACCTGGATGCCGCCGCATGAGCGGGTTCGTGCGCATCGTCGAGGTCGGGCCGCGCGACGGCCTGCAGAACGAGAAGCAGGCGGTCGCCACCGCCGACAAGATCGCCCTGATCGACCGCCTGTCCGCCACCGGGCTGAGGACGATCGAGGCGACCAGCTTCGTCAGCCCGCGCTGGGTGCCGCAGCTCGCCGATGCCGCCGAGGTCTACGCCGGCATCGCCAGGGCCGCCGGCGTCGCCTATCCGGTGCTGGTGCCCAACGAACAGGGCTACGAGCGCGCACGCGCGGCCGGCGTCGACGAGGTGGCGGTGTTCACCGCGGCATCCGAGGCCTTCAACCGTACCAACACCAACGCCGGCATCGACGAGTCGATCGAGCGCTTCCGCCCGGTGCTGGAACGCGCGGGCGCCGACGGCGTGCGCGTGCGCGGCTACGTCTCCACCGTGCTGGGCTGCCCGTACCAGGGCGAGGTGGCGGTGGCCGACGTGGTCGACGTGGCGGCGCGGCTGTACCGGCTGGGCTGCTACGAGATCTCGCTCGGCGACACCATCGGCGTGGGCACGCCGCTGCGCGCCCGGCAGATGTTGCGGGCGGTGGCGCAGGAGGTCCCGGTCGCCGCCCTGGCCGTGCACTTCCACGACACCTACGGCCAGGCCCTGGCCAACATCGCCGCCTGCCTGGAGGAGGACGTTCGCGTGGTCGACGCCGCGGTCTCCGGCGCCGGCGGCTGCCCCTATGCCAAGGGCGCCAGCGGCAACGTCGCCAGCGAGGACGTGGTGTACATGCTGCACGGCATGGGCATGGATACCGGCATCGACCTTGCCCGCCTTGCCGCCACCGGGCGATGGCTGGCCGCCCTGCTCGGCCGCGAGACCGGCAGCAAGGCCGGCAAGGCGCTGGCGCATACATGAAGCGCGACGGCCAGCCGCTGTCGTCGTTGCCGCGCCCCGACGCGGACTATGGCGACACGCTGGCCGGGATCGAGCGCGCCCTCGCCACGCTGCCGCGCGGCGCCAGCCACGACCTGCTCGCGCATTGCCGCGATGCGCTGTGCTCGGCGCTGGCCGAGCGCGAATCCGCGCAGATGCGCTACGCCGCCCTGTTCGACGCGGTCCCCGACCCGGTCAGCATCCTCAGCGAGACCGGCATCGTGCTGGACCTCAACCGCGCCGGCATCGAGGCCTACCAGCGCCCGCGCGAGGCGATCGTCGGCCAGCCGATCGAGGTGCTCAACCCGGACCTGCCGCGCGACCACCTCGTTCCGGTCTGGGAGAGCATCAACCGCGGCGAGACCTACGTCATCGAGGTCACCAACACGCGCGGCGACGGCAGCCGCTTCCCGGTGGAGGTGCACTCGGCCGGCTTCGAGCACCACGGCACGCGCTGCATCGTCGCGGTCGCGCGCGACCTGAGCGGGCGCTGGCAGGCCGAGTCGCGCTACCGGCTGCTGATGGAATCCATCGACAAGGGCGTGGTGCTGTTCGACCACGACTACGTGATCGTGTCCGCCAACCCGGCCGCGCACCGGATCTTCGGCCTCAACAACGGCGAACACCTGTCCGAGCTGATGCAGCCCGACGACTGGATCACCGTGGACGAGCACGGCCGCCCGCTGGCGCGCGAGCAGTGGCCGATGATCCGCGCGTTCCAGGACGGCCAGATCATCGCCAGCACCACGATGGGCCTGTACCACCGCCCGCGGGGGCGGATGGTCTGGATCTCGGTCACCAGCGTGCCGGTGTTCTCCAGCGGCCGCGACCGGCCCGACCACGTGTTCGCGCTGTTCAGCGACATCACCGAGCTCAAGCGCGACAACGCCCTGTTCGACCGGGCGCAGTCGCTGGCGCACATCGGTGGCTGGGAATGGAACCGCAACCAGCAGCGGCTGTACCTGACCGAGGAGACGCTGCGCATCATCGGCCAGCAGGAACCGCCGCAGACGATGACCCAGCTGCTGGCCTGCCTCCGCGGCGAGGACCAGCTCCGCCTGCAAGGCGCGCTGCTGGACGCGGTGGCGCGCCAGTCCAGCTTCGAGCTGGAACTGCAGGGCCAGCGCGGCGACGGCCATTCGTTCTGGATCCGCATGATCGGCGAGATCGAGAGCGGCGACCTCGCTTCCAGCCGCATCGCCGGCACCATCCAGGACATCACCGAGCGCAAGCAGACCGAGGAGACCCTGCGGATCCAGGCGCGCACCGACCCGCTGACCGGGATCATGAACCGCGACGCGGTGCTCAGCGACCTCGGCACGCGGCTGGTCAGCCCCACCCATTCGCGGGTCGCCGTGCTGTACATCGACCTGGACCGCTTCAAGACGGTCAACGACGTGCTCGGCCACAACGCCGGCGACCAGTTGCTGATCGAGGCGACCCAGCGCATCGCCGGCGCGGTCGGCACCGAGGGGCTGATCGCGCGCTTCGGCGGCGACGAGTTCCTGGTGGTGTGCGACACCCGCGACGTGCCGGACCAGCCCGAGCGCCTGGCCGAGCTGATCACCGGCGCATTCTCTACCCCGTTCCGCTTCGGCAAGGACGAGTTCTCGGTCACCACCAGCATCGGCATCGCGCGCGCGCCGCAGGACGGCCTGCGCCCGCAGCAGCTGATCCAGAGCGCGGACGTGGCGATGTACGACTGCAAGCGCCGCACCCGCAACGGCTGGCAGACCTTCAACGCCGAACTGGCGCAGCGCCAGCAGGACCGGCTGCTGATCGAGACCCAGCTGCGCCGCGCCGTCGACCAGAACGAATTCCGCCTGGTCTACCAGCCGCAGGTCGACCTGCGCCATGGCCGGGTGATCGCCGCCGAAGCGCTGATCCGCTGGCAGAGCACCCAGCTCGGCGAGCTGCGCCCGGACCTGTTCATCACCCATGCCGAGACCACCGGCGACATCGTGCGGATCGGCAACTGGGTGCTGCACGAGGCCTGCCGCCAGGTGCGCGAATGGATGCAGCAGGGCCTGGGCGTGGTGCGGGTGGCGATCAACGTGTCCTACCGGCAGTTCGTCGGCGAGGACCTCGCCCACAACGTGCGCGCGGCGCTGGACGAGTTCGGCCTGCCCGGCTCGGCGCTGGAACTGGAATTCACCGAGCGCGTGCTGATCGAGGACGCGCCGTCGGTGCTGCAGACCTTCGCCGACCTGCGCGCGATGGGCGTGGTGTTGACCATCGACGACTTCGGCGAGGGCTACAGCGCGCTCAACTACCTGCGCCGGCTGCCGATCCACGGCCTCAAGCTGAGCCAGCTGTTCACCGAGGGCGTGCCCGGCAACCGTTCGGACGTGGCGGTGTGCGAGGCGGTCTGCGGGATCGCCCGCAGCCTGGGCCTGGGCCTGGTCGCCGAAGGGGTGGAATCGGAGGCGCAGCGGCAGTTCCTGCTGCAGCTCGGGGTGCCGATCGGCCAGGGCTTCCTGTTCGCGCCCGGGCTGCCGCCGGACGAGTTCGCCCGGCGCCTGGACGGCCCGGCCGGCTGAGGCCGCCGCGCTGCACCGCGTCA
>DNXT01000413.1 GCA_003505795.1 Lysobacteraceae bacterium
CGCCGCGCCGCCGCGCGCCTGCACGTACTGCCGCCAGAGCGCGGCCACGTCGTGGCCGGTCCGCTCGGTCCACAGCGCCGGCGCGTAGGAGCCGCTGCGCAAGGCGTGGTCCAGCGCCCTGACCAGGCCTGGATGGCGCGCCTCGCCCCACTTCAGGAACGCGCCGCTGACCCGGTAGCCGCTGTCGTAGTTCTGCCCGGGCCTGACCTCGGCCGGCAGCGCCCAGCCGCCGCCGGCGTTGTCGATGCCGTACCTGTCGCGCGCGTAGTCGGCGATGCCCTCCACCAGCCATGTCGGCGCCTTGTCGTTGCCGTAGTCCGGGTAGCCCTGGACGATGTGCATCGCCTCGTGGGTGACCAGGTCGGTGTCGCCGGGGTGCTTGACCAGCCAGGCCGGATTGATCGTCATCGTGGCCCAGTCGTCGCTGCCGACGTAGGCGATGCCGTCGTAGCCCGGGTCGATGGTGATCAGCGCCTTGTCCGGCGCGCCCGGGTTGAACTCGCGGCGCTGCCGGGAATAGGCATTGAAGAAGGTCTCGATGATGCGCTCGCGCATGGCGGCGTCGAGCGCGTCGGCGGCATCGCGGTAGGTCACGCTGACCCCGTCCCGGTCGCGGCTGACTTCGGTGGCGCCGGCGCTGCCGGCGAGCAGGGCGGCCGCGAGCAGGGCGGCGCAGAGCAGGGAGCGAGGCGGCATCAGGATTCCTTCGTGGGCACGGGAGTGGCCGGCGCCAGCAGTTCCACTTCGGCCAGCTGCAGGCGCCCCGGGGCGGTGAAGCGCAGCCGGTACTGGTCGTAGCGGCCCGGCGCGGCGATGCGGAACGGGCGCAGCTGCAGGCTCCAGCGGAAGTCCTCGCCGCTGCGCGTGTCCAGGGTCTGCCAGGCGCCGTCGCCGCGCCGCCCCTGCAGCGTCCACGCCGCGCCCTCGACCGGGCGCTCGCCACTGGTGAGCGTGTAGAACAGCGGCTGCTGGGCGCTGGACAGGGTGATGTCCACGCCGGCGGCCTTGCCGGTCAGCGCCAGCGCGGTGGCGGCATCGTCGTCGCGCAGCGCGGCGCCATCGCGGCCGTCGTGCAGCGCGACCCTGGCCTGTGCGTCGATCAGGTCGGCGAACGGCTGCGGCGCCTGCCCGGCCGGGGTCAGCGACGGCGGCGCGTCCTCGGGGCGGCTGCCCCAGCCGGAAGGCTGCGGCCCCATCACGAACTCCAGCGTCGCGCCCCGTGCCAGCAGCGCATGCGGGATCCAGGTCTTGTTCCAGGCCTTGCCGTTGACCTTGAGCGACTGCACGTAGACGTTCTCGCGCGAGTTGTTCTGCGCATGCACCACCAGCTGCCTGCCGCCGGGCAGCTTCAGCGTGGACCGGGCGAACAGCGGCGAGCCGATCACCCAGTCCGGCGAACCCATGCGCAGCGGGTACAGGCCCATCGAGGACAGCACGTACCACGCCGACATCTCGCCGTTGTCCTCGTCGCCCGGATAGCCCTGGCCGATCTCGCTGCCCAGGTACAGGCGCGACAGGATCTCGCGGGTCAGTGCCTGGGTCTTCCACGGTTGCCCGGCGTAGAGGTACATCCAGGCGATGTGGTGCGACGGCTGGTTGCTGTGCGCGTACATGCCCATGCGCACGTCGCGGGCCTCGGTCATCTCGTGGATGATGCCGCCGTAGGAGCCGGAGAAGGCCTCGCCGGCGGTCTCCGGCGTGGCGAAGAACGCATCCAGCTTCGCCGCCAGCGCCTCGCGCCCGCCGTACAGCGCGGCCAGGCCGTTGCCGTCGTGCGCGGCGGTGAAGGCGAAGGTCCAGCCGTTGGACTCGGTGTAGTCGTGGCCCCAGACGCGCGGGTCGTAGGTGTCCGCGGGCAGGCGCCAGCGGCCGTCGCCGTCCTTGCCCTGGAAGAAGCCGACCCGGCGGTCGAACAGGTTGGCGTAGTCGGCGGCGCGATGGCCGAAGTATTCGGCCTCCTCGGCGTAGCGCCGGCGCTGCCCGGCCTCGCCGGCCTGCTTGGCCAGGCCCTGCGCCATCGCCGCGATGCCGAAGTCGTTGAGCGCGCCTTCCAGGGTCCACGACATGCCTTCGTGGGTGCCGGTGTCGGCGTAGCCGCGGTACATCGAGGTCGCCATGCCCTTGCGGCCGACGTGGCGGTCCGGCGGCACCACGGTCGCGTTCTTCAGCGCGGCCTCGTAGGCCAGCGCCGCGTCGAAATCGGCGATGCCCTTGAGCCAGGCGTCGGCGAAGGCCACGTCCGAGCTGGTGCCGACCATCAGGTCGGCGTAGCCGGGCGAGGACCAGCGCGCCACCCAGCCGCCGGCGCGGTACTGCTCGAGGAAGCCGTCGATCAGGCCGCCGGCGCTGTCCGGGGCCAGCAGCGTGTACGCCGGCCACGCGGTGCGGAAGGTGTCCCACAGGCCGTTGTTGACGAAGATCCGGCCGTCGCGCACCGGCGCGAAGCTGCGCGACGCGCTGCCGTCGGCGTTGTGGTCGGACCAGCTGTTCTGGCTGGCGTAGCGCCAGTCTGGCGCGGCGGCGGTGCCGGCGTTCTCGGCGCCGGAGTTGGGGTACAGGAACAGGCGGTACAGGTTGGAGTACAGGGTGATGCGCTGGTCCTCGCTGGCGCCTTCCACGTCCAGCCGGCCGAGCAGCGCGTCCCATTGCGCCTGCGCGCGCGCGGCCACGGTTTCGACCGTGTCGCTGTCCTGCAGCTCCAGTTCCAGGTTGTGGCGGGCCTGCTCCAGCGAGATCAGCGAGGTGGCGATGCGCATGCCGACCTTGCGCGTGCCGTCGGCGAACTTGACGTAGCCGGTCGGGCGGCCGGTCTCGATCCTGCCGCTGCGCTGCCACGGCGCATCGAAGCGGGCGTAGACGTACATGCGGGTGGCGCCGGTGGACAGCCCGCTGCGTACGTCGGTGTAGCCGGACAGGGTCTGCGTGGCCGGGTCCAGGGTCAGGCCGGCGCGCGCGTCGACGTTGTCGAACAGCAGGTTGGCGTCGCCTTCGGCGGGAAAGGCGAACTCGAACAGCGCGGCATGGTCGGTCGGCGCCAGCGCCGCGGCGATGCCGTTGTCGAAGCGCACGCGATACTGCTGCGGGCGCGCCAGCTCGGCCTCGTGCGAGAACGCCAGCGCGCGCTTGCGGCGGTCGGCCTCGGGCACGCCGCGGTCCAGCGACGGCATCACCTGGAAGGTCTGGCGGTCGCCCATCCACGGGCTGGGCTGGTGGCTCAGCGACAGCGCCTGCAGGCGCGGCCGGTTGGCCGCGTCGTTCTGTTCGTTCCAGCGGTACAGCCAGCCGAGGGTGCCGGCGTCGGTCACCGGGGTCCAGAAATTGAAGCCGTGCGGCACCGCCGTGGCCGGGAAGTTGTTGCCGCGCGAGAACGCGCCGTTGGCCTGCGAGCCGCGCGTGGTCAGCACCCAGTCGGTCGGGGCGGTGCGGGCGGGCAGCGCTGCATCGGCCAGCGCGATGTCGTCGATCCAGCCGTGCGCGGTCGCGCCGGACGGCGGCGCCAGCTGCAGCTCGATGGATTTGACGCGCCTGCCGCGCACGCCTTCGATGTCGCCCAGGCGCACCGCCTTGCGCGCCCACTGCTGCGGATACAGGGTCCTGGAGTCGCCTTGCGCCTTGGCGCCGAGCGCGACGCCGTGGTGGTCGCGCGCCGCCAGCGACGACAGCCGCGTGCCGTCGTCGAACACCAGGTCCAGCGACACGTAGGTCGAGGCGGCGGTGTCGTCGCCGACGATTTCCGGCAGCACCAGCCACGACAGGGTGGTGTCGCGGTCCACCACGACATCGACGTCGAACAGCGTGTGGCGGGCCTGGCCCTGGCTGGCGTAGCGCAGCGCGTGCGCGCCGCTGTAGCCGGCGCCGGGCTTGGCGGCGTACGGCG
>DNXT01000396.1 GCA_003505795.1 Lysobacteraceae bacterium
GGCCTCGGCCGGCGGCTCCTGCGCCCGCGCCTGCCCCCCGCATCCCCACAGCGCGGCCGCGGCGGCCCACGCCAGTCCGTTGAATGGCATCTTCCGTTGCATTTCGCCCTCTCTCCCCCGTCGCCGCCACGGCGCGGTCATTGGCCGGTACCCGCTCCGACGCCGCGCGCCAGCGTGATCGCCTGCGCCACGTTCTGGGCCAGCGGGACATTGGCCGCCAGCGACTGGCGCACCAGATCGATCTGCAGCCGGTTGCTGACCTGCTGCGCATCCGCCGACAGCTGGATGCTCTGGCCGACGCCGCCGTTGCGGATCCACTGCTGCACCTGGCCCTGGCCGGCGATCTGCAGCAGCACGCTGGCGCCGCCGTCGCGATAGCTGGAAGACGCGCTGGCGGCGCCGTCGGCGGTGGCGAGCGTGCCGGAGGACGCGGCATCCGCACCGCGGTCCGGCGCGCTGCCCTCGCGCACGTCGAGACGGGTGACGTTGAGCGCGGCGTTGCCGTCGCCGGCCAGCTGCACGCTCTGCACCAGGCCGGACACGTTCTGCAATCCGGCGCCGTCGACGCGGCGGGTCGCGGCGCTGGCCGTCTGCGGCAGCGGTGCGTCGCCCGGGGTGATGCTCACGCTCGGGGTGAAGGTCACCTTCGGCACGCTGCCCCCCTTGCTGAAGTCCATCCCCAGCGCCATCGTGCCCTGCAGCACCTGGCCGGCCTGGGTCTGCCAGCGCGAGATCATCGAAACGCCGAACCACGCCACGGCGTTGTCGCCGACGGTGTAGCGGCCGCGCATCAGGTTCAGTTCCGGATCCGGGATCTCGCTGATGCCGCGACCGGTACGCGCGGCTTCTTCGGCGTGCGCGGGGAACAGGGGCTGCAATGCCGCCATCCCGATGGCCAGCAGCAGCGGATGTCGAATCAACATGGTCCACACTCCTTCAGAACAGGTCGGCATGGGTGAAACCGAAATCCACCAGTTCCGCGTCGGTGATCGGTCCCTGCCGTGCATACAGCGCTCGCGCGCTGGGCCGGCTGCCGGGCTGCAGCAGCACGGTGTTGCGGTCGAAGTCGCTGCCGATCACCACGAACACGGCCTGCGACGGCCATGCCTCGATGAACTCGGACAACGGAATCTGGCGATTGCCCAGGATCGGATCGCCCAGCTCGACGGTGTCGCCCAGCACCTGCTTGAGCACCACGAAATGGCGGAAGCCGCGCACGTCCATCAGCACCAGGCCGGGCACGCGCAGGTTGCGCAGGCGTTCCTGGTCGATGCGGTAGCCGCGGCCGCGCAGGCCCAGCGACTCCACGTAGCGCTTGATGTCCAGCAGCGAGAAGCCGCGTTGCTGCACCAGCTCCGGATCGGAGACGCCCATCATGCCCTCGATCACCGTGCCCTCGTCCGCCTCCAGGTGGTAGGCGTAGCGCAGCAGCGTCGCCAGCGCCGCCGCGCCGCAGCTGTAGTCGGTGTGCTGGCGCACCAGGTGGCGGAAGCGCGCTTCCTGCATGCTCTCGACGCGGCCGCTGTAGAGCGCGCCGTTGGGGAGCACGCCGCTGAAGGCCACCTCGCCGGCGCGCACGCCGGGGGACCAGAACAGCGACGCCACGAGACTGCACAGGAGCAAACGGATCATCGCAAGGCCATCCAGGCAAGATGGAAGCCCCCGCCCAGGGGGTGATGGAACGGGGGCTTCCGGGGTGGCCCGGCCATTGGCGGAGGGCCGGGTTTGTTGCTCTTAACGCCGGCCGCGGCTGCGGCCGGACATGCCCGCGCTTACTCGGTGCCGCCGGGGGTGCCGCCGCCGGTGGACGGCTGCGCCACCGCCAGCGCCAGGCTGTTGGCCTGCAGGTTGCCGGTGCCCGAGGCGACGTTGACGCCGATGTTGCCCGAGGCGTTCGAGAACGCGCTGCCCGACAGCGAAGCGGTGTTGGTCGCGTTCACCACCACGTAGCGGGTGGTGGCGACGGTGCCGCTCAGCTGCGCGTACAGGTCGGCCACGCCCAGCTCGACGAAGCCCAGCTCGCCCGCTTCCGAACCGCGGTAGGTGCCGGTGCTCTTGTTGTCGAAGGCAATGCCGCCGACGCCGGGCTTGTCCGGGTTGGCCACCGCGTTCTGGATCTCGTTGTCCATGTCGATGTGGCCGGTCGCGTTGCCGTTGGCATGCGGCAGCGCGCCGCTCCAGGTGTCGAGATAGAAGTTGTCCGACTGGTACGAGTTGCCCCGGGAAGCGGTGCTGCCCGAGGTGCTGCCCTCGTAGCCGCCGACGCCGACCGCCGCGGTCCAGCCGCGCACCGGACCGGACATCGAGACCTGGGTGGTCTCGGTGTAGCGCTCGACCTTGCCGGCATTGCTGACGACGTTGCCCGAGGACACCTGGTTGGAGGAGATGCTCGACTGCGCATAGGCGCTGGTCGCCACCGAGGCCGACAGCGCGTTCTTCTGCTCGTTGTTGTTGCCCGAGGCGACGTTGGCGCCGATGTTGCCGGTGGCGTTGGAGAACGCCGAGCCCTGGATCGAGGCGGCGTTGGTGACGCCCTGGTTCAACGTCGCGTTGCCGGTCCCGGACTGGTTGACGAACACCTCGGCGTCGGCCATGCCGAAAGCGAAGCTGCTGTCGGCCGCCGACAGCGCCGCGGCGTTGTCCTGCGCGTTGTTGTCGCCGGAGGCCACGTTGAAGCCCAGGTTGCCCGAGGCGTCGGACGCGGTGTCGCCGCCGATCGAGGCGTCGTTGGTCAGCTTGTCGTTGACCGCGGCGTTGCCGCTGATCGACTGGCGGTTGTCGATCACCGCGATCGCGGCCGAGTCCAGATCGATGCTGCCGGTGATGCTCGGATCGCCCGAGAAGGCGATGTCCGAGCTCAGCCGCAGGTCCTTCTCCAGGTTCACGTCGACGCCGTGGTTGTCCTTTTCCTTCTTCTCGTTGGCGCTGATGTTGCTGGTCTTCTGCACGTCCTCGCGCACGCTGCTCTGCTCGGTGCTGTACGTCTCCGACGCGTCGTAGCGCAGCTTGGCGGCGGCATCCAGGCGCAGCTTGGCGGCCGCGTCCAGCTTCAGGTCGACGTCGGTGTTGACGTCGGTGGTCTGGTTGCTGGTGGTGGTGTTGTACGTGCTGTTCCACGTATTGGTGTTGGTGTTGGTATTGGTGCTGGTGCGGGTCTCGTTCACGTTGTGCTGGTGATCGATGTCCGCCGACTGGTTCTGGTCGTCCGCCGCACTGGCCGCCGCGCTGAGGGTCAGCGCGGAAACCGCCATGGCGAGTACCGTCCATTTGACATTCGCTTTCATGGTGCCCTCTTCGTGTGTTGGTCTATCGGGTGGTGGTACGGAAAAACTCACGGAACGGCTTGTACGGAAAGACTCAACTGGTTGCCCGTCGCATTGCCCGAACCCGCGATCTGATTGAGTTGCAGGACACCCTCGAAACCCCGCAACGCGGTGGATTCCACCGCCACGTCCCGGGTCCCCGCTGGCGTGCCGCTCGCGGCACGCGCCTGCCCCCCTGCCGACGCGAACGCAGCGAGCGACTCGTCGCTGGTTTCGCGTATGCCCCTGTCGGCCAGCGTCGCGGCGAGCGCGTTGAACTCCGCGTTGCCGCTGCCGCTGGCCTGATTGATCGAAGCGATGCCGCTGGCACCGCGCAGCGCGTCGCCGCCGAGGACGGCGCGCGCCTGCAGCGGCGCGTCATGCCGGTCGCTTGCCCGTTGCTGCCGCAGCTGCAGGGCGACGGCCGCGTCACCGCCGTTGGCCAGGCCGCGCAGGTTGGATTGCAGGTTGA
>DNXT01000047.1:0-24271 GCA_003505795.1 Lysobacteraceae bacterium
CAGTTCCAGCGGCGGGGTCACGATCTCCTGCAGCACGACCGAGGCGTCGCCCGGCGCGGTGACGCGCTGGCGCTCGGTGGTGTCGTTGAGCCGCTCGCCGACCCAGCGCAACGCCGCGCCGACCTGCCCGTTGAGGCCGCCGGCGGTGGCGAACGCGTACTCGGCGGTCGCCGACCACGACAGCCGCGGCACGTACGGCATGCGGTCGCCCGCGAGCCCGGTGTTGAGGACCACGTCGAAGCCGTCCTGCGGGATCACCGTCGGCGCGAAATCGTTCTTCACCCTGGCCCTGGTGTAGGCCGCGTTGAGCCCGAGCTGCAGGCGGTCGGTCGGGTGGAACAGCGACGCCAGCTCCACGCCCTCGCTGGTCGCCTCGCCGCCGTTGACCAGGCCGCCGACGCCGTTGAACGAGGACGCGACCTGGATGTCGTCCCACTCGATGCGGAACGCGGACAGGTCCAGCTGCACCCGCCGGTCGGCGAACTGCGACTTCAGCCCCAGCTCGTAGCTGGCGAGCATCGAGGAATCCACGCTGGACGGCATCCCCGGCAGCGCCACGTTGGGGCCGCCCGGCTGGTAGCCGGTGGCGGCGCGCGCGTACAGCATGACGTCCTCGGCCACGGTGAACTGCGGGCTCAGGCTCCAGGTGAACACGTCCTCGCGCGAGGTGCCCGGCGCCTCGCCGAGCGGCGCGAGGATGCCGGTACTGACGTTCTGGCTGAACCACTGGTCGTTGCGCGCCTGGCGGATGCCGGCGTCGAGCTTGAAGCGCTCGCCGATTCGCCACGCGCCGTTGGCGAACAGCGCGACTTCCTTGTAGGTGCTGGGCAGCGCGATCTGCGTGAGCGTGCCGAACATCGCGTCGTACGGCGCCGGCAGCGCCGTGCCGTCGCGCTGGCCCAGCCAGGCGAACTGGCTCTGCAGCGCCTTTTCCCTGGTGTAGAACACGCCGGCCATCCACTCGAAGCGGCCGCCGCCCCGGGAGGTCAGGCGGAACTCCTGGGTCAGCTTGTGCAGGTCGAAGTCGTAGCGCACGAACGAACTGCCCGGCTCCGGCAGGCCCAACAGCAGGTCGGCGACCTCGCCGAACTGCACGGTCGAATCGATCTGGTTCATGGTGTCGGTCTGCGACCAGCCGGTGGCCGATACGAAGCTGCCCCAGCCCAGGTCCCAGTCCAGGCTCAGCGAGGTCAGGGTCACGTCCTTGGCGAACGGCTGCGGCTGCCAGATCCGGTCGGTGAGACCGCCGAACAGCGGCGTCAGGGTATCGGGATCGAGCGCGACGCCGGCGCGGTTGTCGCTGCGGATGCGCTGCTGCAATACCCCGAGGTTCGCGTTGACCGCCTCGCCGGCCCACCACAGCGCCGCGCGCGCGCCGACCTGCTCGCCCTCGTTGATGTCCTTGCGGCCGTCGACGGCGTTGTCGGTGTAGCCGGGCAGGCCGTTGCGGGCCAAGCTCATGCGCAGGCCGAGGCGGTCCTGCTGCAGCGGCACGCTCGCCCCGAGCCGGACGTTCCACTCGCTTGCCCCGCCCCGTACCGAGCCGAGGCCGACGCCGGCGCGGAATTCGTCGCCGGCCAGGTCCGGCGTGCGGGTCACGTACTTGAGCAGGCCGCCGATCGCGCCGGCGCCGTACAGCGTGCCCTGCGGCCCGCGCAATACCTCGACGCGGCTGATGTCGTAGGGCAGCAGGTCGAGGGCGAGCGTGTTGGCGGCCTGGTAGAGGCCGCTGGCGCCCAGCGGCACCTCGTCGATGTAGGTGGCCACCGTCGCGCCCGACGACAGCGCCGAGATGCCGCGCATCGACACCGAGGTCAGGCCCGGGTTGCCGTTGTCCTGCACCTGCAGCCCGGGAATCAGGTCGGCATAGTCGGACAGCGAGTTCGCACCGATGCTCTCCAGCTGCCGTTCGCCGATCACGCTGATCGAGGCGGCGACCTTGCGCACGTTCTCCACGCGCTTGTTCGCGGTCACCACCACCACGTCCAGGGTCTTTGCGCTGGCGGACTCCTCCGCCACGGCCGGGGCCGCGCCGGCCTCGTTGCGATCCTGCGCCACCGCCGGCGCCGCGGCGCCTCCCCAGCCCAGCGTGGCGGCGATGGCGAGCGACAGTGGCGAGCGGTACCACGGCGATGCGGATTGGAACGCGTTCATGCCAGTTCTCCCCCGGGCGACGAAACAGCGTGTTGGACTGCGGTCGTTCCGGCCTGCGCAAGGACCAGTGCAGCCGGACATCCTGATTAGGCATCATCATCCTAATCGGAAAATTGTCAACTCATTTGGAGAAATCGCCTCCACTCCGGCCGGCGGCGGTGCCTACTTCGCCGCCGGCGCCTTCGCGCCACGCCAGCCCGGCCCGCGCACCACGCGCCCGGGCAGCGCGCCGGTGTGCTCGCCGTCGCGCAGCACCTGCACGCCGTTGACGAAGACGTTCCCCACCCCGGTCGCGTATTGCTGCGGTTTGTCGTAGGTGGAGTGGTCGGCGATGGTGGACGGGTCGAATATCACGATGTCGGCGAAGCAGCCGGGCTCGAGGCAACCGCGATCCTCGAGCTTCCAGTTCCGGGCGGGCAATCCGGTCAGGCGATGGATGCCCTCCTCCAGCGGCATGAGCCTGCGGTCGCGCACGTAATGGCCCAGGAACCTGGCGACGTTTCCGTAGGCGCGCGGATGCGTGCTGGATTTCAGGAAAACGCCTTCCGGCGCCGACGATTCGGCATCCGAACCCAGGCTGGTCCACGGCTGCTTCAGGCCCTGCTCGACGTTTTCCTCGCTCATCAGGAAATACGCCGCGCCCAGCTCCGAGTCGTCTTCCACGATCAGGTCGAGCACCGTTTCCTCGGTCGACCTGCCCCGGCTCCTGGCGATGGCGGCCAGGCTTTTCCCCAGCAACGGCTTGAGCTTTTCGCTCTTGCATTCGATCAGCAGGACGCGCTCGTCGGAGCCGGCAAGCAGGCGGATATTTTCCCAGGCGACACCGGGATCCCGCATCTCGGCGATCACGCGCTTGCGAATCGCAGGATCCTTCAAGCGCGCGATCATCGCCTCCAGGCCGCCTGCCTGCACCCATGGCGGCAGTCCGGCAGCGAGACTGGTGCCGCCAGCGGTGTAGGCGTACATGTTCGCACTGACTTTCAGGCCCTGGTCGCGCGCGGCCTGGATCTTCGCTATGGCCTGGGCCATCTTCGGCCAGTTCTTTTCCCCGGCCGCTTTCAGGTGATACACCTCGGCGCGCTGCCCGGTGGCGCGGGCGATGGCGATGGTCTCATCCAGCGCTTCGAGGAAACGGTCGGCCTCGCTGCGCATGTGCGCGATGTAGCCGCCGCCGGACTCGGCCGCCGCCAGCGCCAGCGCGGTCAGTTCGTTGCTGTCGGCGAACGTCGCCGGCGGATAGATCAGGGAGCCGCCCACCCCCAGCGCGCCCTCGTCCATCGCCTGCCGCACCAGCGCCTGCATGTCCGCCAGCTGCCCGGCGTCTGGCGCGACATCGTCCTCGCCGAGAACATTGATGCGCACGGTGGTCGCGCCGACGAAGGACGCGACGTTCGCGGTCACGCCACGATTTTCGAGATGATCCAGATATTGGCCCAGCGTGGTCCACTCGATCGGATAGCGGATGTCGCCCTGCTGCTTGAGCGCATCGGCCTTCATCCGTTCGTTGTACGGCCCCATCGACCAGCCCTCGCCGAACACCTCCAGGGTGACGCCTTGCTTGGTGTCGCTCATGCCGCGGCCATCGGCGATCAGGGACTCCGTGGCCCAACTCAGCATGTTGATGAACCCCGGAGCCACGGCCTGGCCATGCGCATCCACGGTACGGGTGGCCACCGCCTCGCTTCCCGCCGGCAGCAAGGCCGCGATGCGATCCCCGCGCACGGCCACATCGACCTGTCGCGCCGCCGAACCACTGCCGTCGTAGACCATGCCGTCACGTATCAGCAGATCGTACGGCGCGCCGGCCGCCTTCGGGCCGGAGGCGGAAGAACAGCCGGCAAGCGCCAATGCCAGCAGGGAAATGCTCGGTCGACACATCGGCATGCTCCTCATGGATATCGCAACGGCGGAAGGCATCACGACGAGACGCCGTGATCGACAGGCTTCAACGACGGACTTCTTGCAGCGGCACGCTCGCATCGGCGGGCCCGCCTGTTTGTACGGGCGGGGCAAGACGGGCCGATTCCAGATCGCGGATGGGACGATCCAGCATCCACAGGAGGCACCCGGCCAGCAACGCCAGCGCCGACAGCAATGCGAAGAATCCCGCGTGACCGGTCCTCGACCACAACGCCCCGACCGCACCGGCCAGCAGGCTGCCGCTGAAGATCGCCAGGAACCATGCGGCAACGGTGGTGGCGCCGAGGCGTGGCGGCGCCAGTCGCGCGAAAAGCCCCAGGCCGGTCGGCAGGATGTACAGCTCGCCCAGCGTGAGGATGACGAAGAACAGCAGCAACCACGGCCAGCCCACGCGCTCGCCACCGGCGGAACCGTCCAGTGTCGCCAGCAGCAGATACGCCAAGGCAACGATGGCCGCGCCGATGGCCATCCTGCGTGCCGGCGAGGTCTCGCGGCCGGCATCGGCGCGACGACGCCAGTGCAACAGCAGCAGCGGCGTCATGCTGATCACCAACAGCGGATTGAGCGACTGGAACCAGGTCATCGGGATCACCACGCTGCCCCAGGCCCGGTCCACGCCCATGTCGGTCCACAGCGGCAAGGTGTTGCCGATCTGCTCGTAGGCGCCGCGGAAGATCGTCGCCGCAATACCCACGCCCAGCAGCAATGCCCAGACCCGTCGCTGGCCGCTGCGTGCGCCAGCCAGGGCAGGCGCACGCACCACGCGCGTGCGCTCTTCCCGCGGGAGATAGTCGCGGCCGAGTACGTAGACGATCAGTCCCGCGAACATGCCGATGCCGGCGGCGCCGAAGCCGTAATGCCAGCCATAGACCTCGCCGAGCGTGCCGCAGATCAGCGGCGCCATGAAGCCGCCGATGTTCAGGCCGACGTAGTAGACGTTGTAGGCCCGCCCGCGGCGCGGATCGTCGGCCTCGTACAGGTCGTTGATCTGGCTGGGAAGACTGGGCAGGAACAGACCATTGCCCAGCGCGATGGTCGCCAGCGCGAGATAGAACATCGGCTCGAACGCCATCAGGAAATGGCCCAGCGCCATCACGCTGCCGCCGAGCACCACCGCGTTGCGCTTGCCCAGCCAGCGGTCGGCGACGGCGCCGCCGAGGATCGGGGTGAAGTAGGCCAGCGCGGTGTAGGTGCCGTAGACGAAGGATGCCTTCTCCTGCGCGAACAGCAGCTGCTTGGTCATGTAGTAGACCAGCAGCGTGCGCATGCCGTAGTAGGAGAACAGCTCCCACATGTTGGTCAGGAACAGGATGGTCAGCCCGCGCGGCTGGCCGAACCAGGTCTTGGCGGCATCCGCGCTCACGGGACGGCCCGCGGCCCCCAGACCTCGTCGCCGCACCGGATGTAGCCGTCGGCGTAGCGCACCGGGGGGCTGCGGTCCCGCGCGAGGAACAGCGGGCCGTCGAGGTCGACGACGTCGCACTGCTGTCCCAGCACGAACGCCGGCGCCGCCGCCAGGCTGGTGCCGCACATGTTGCCGACCATCACCCGCTTGCCGAGCGCGCGCGCGCGCTCGGCCATCAGCAGCCCCTCGGTCAGGCCGCCGCACTTGTCGAGCTTGATGTTGATCACGTCGAAGCGGTGGTGGCGCGCTTCCAGTTCGGCCAGGTCGAGGATGCTCTCGTCGGCGGCGATCGGCAGTACGTGCTCGATGCCGTCCAGGTCCGATTCGCGGCCGCGCGCGCAAGGCTGCTCGAGCAGCGAGACGCCTTCCTCGACCAGCACCGGCAGCAGCAGCGGCAGGGTCGCCGCGGCGTAGCCCTGGTTCGCGTCGACCCCGATCCACGCAGCCGGGCAACGCCGGCGGACCGCGCGCACGCGCTCGCAATCCAGCTCCGCTTCGCCGGTGAGCTTGAGCTTGAGCGCACGCGCGCCGAGGTAGGCGGCGGCCCTCTCCGCCATCGCCTCGGGCGCGTCCGCGCCGACGGTGAAGGTGGTCAGCAGCGGCCGCGCTTCGTCGAGCCCGGCCAGGCGCCAGACCGGCGTGCCGGTCCGCTGCGACTCGAGTTCCCACAGCGCGCAATCGAGCGCGTTGCGCGCCCCGCCCGGCGGCAGCAGCTGCTGGAGCGCCGTGCGATCCAGGCCCGCCTCGATCCGCGGACGCAACGACTCCAGCGTCGCCAGCATGGCGTCCGGATGGTCGTCGTTGTAATAGACGCCGGCGGCTTCGCCACGGCCGCAATACCGGCCCTGGCGCAGCGTGACCACGGTCGCCGGCATCGCCTCGAAGACGTAGCCGGAGATGCGGAACGGGGCGGACAGGCGCAGCGGTTCGTTGCGCAGCTCGAGTTCGGTTCTCACCGAGGATGCTCCTCGCTCAGAAGTTCGCGCCGAAGCCGATCAGGTGGTAGGCGAACCCGACCCAGAGCAGGTACAGCCCGGCCAGCGCCAGCAGCACGCTCCAGAGCCTGGCCAGCCAGCGCCGCCGGCCGCGCAGCACCTGCCACGCGCTCCACAGGGTCAGCGCCGCACCCGCGATCAGCGCTGCCCCGACCAACAGGCGCGCCGCCATCACCACGCCATCGATGCCGGTGAGGTTCTCCAGGCTGCTCATCATCCACAGCACCAGGCCGATGCCGCCGCCGATCCCCAGCGTCGCCAGCAGGCTGCCCCAGCGCGCGGCGCGGTGCGCCTTCGCGTCCGCGCCGGCGAGCGCGTAGGACACCTTGTAATGGCGCCGCACCAGCGCCGAGATCGGCCAGGCCAGCGTGGTCAGCAGCACCGCGGCGAAACTCAGGGCCAGCAGCAGCGGCACGCTCGCGGCCCAGCCGGAGAGCCGCTCGAACACCATGATCGAGGCGACGTATTCCATGCTGAAGCGCTTCACCTTGCCGTCCTGGACTTCGGCGGCGAGCCGCTCGCCGGTGTTGCGGTCCTGCCACAGCCATTCGCCGATGGGCTGCCACTTCCTCGGCTTGCCGGACGGGTCGGTCCAGATCGAGACGCTGATGGTGCCGTCCTCGTTCGCGACCACCTTGACCTGGCCCAGCAGGCTCAGGATCCCCATCACGTTGTTCTGCGGGCGTCGGCTGCTGTCGTAGGCGCCGGCGATCGCCGCGTTCTGCGCCTTGGCCGCTTCCGCGCCGATGCCGGGCCCCTGCGGTTTCGGGCCGGGCAGGTAGCGGTCGACGAACCCGCCGACCAGCCGGTTGCGGACCTGCAAGGTCGCGCCATCGCGGCCGGCGCTGTTCATCGAGACGAAGAGGCCGACGCCGTCGTCCGGGAACAGCTGCAGGTCGCTGTGGAACCACTGCGTGTCGCCGCCGTGGGCGATGGCGAAGTGGCCGTCGAGGCTGGTTTCGTAGAAGCCCAGCATCATCCTGTTGAGCGGACCGACCGTGGCCTGCCCGGTGCGGTGCATCCTGTCGGCGGTTTCCGCCGACAGGATGCGCGCGCCGGCGTATTCGCCGTTGTTGAGATGCGCGATCATGAACTTCGCCATGTCCGCGCCGCTGGACGCGAGGCTGCCCGCCGGATACAGGTTGATCAGCTCGTAGGGCTTTGCCTTGCCGTCGGACAGGCTCTCGTAGCCTTTCGACATCCGCTTGGCCAGCGCCTCCGGCAGCGGCTGGCGGAAGCTGGACGAGGTCATGCCCAGCGGGGCGAAGATGCGCTGATCGACGTAGTCGTTGAAGTCCTGGCCGCTGACCCGCTCGACGATGTAGCCGGCCAGCGCGGTGGCGTAGTTGGAATAGGCCGGCGTCGTGCCGGGCACGTGGATGCGCGTGGGCGTCCAGTGCTTGAGGGTCTCGCCCAGCGGCGCCAGCGTGCCGGCGTCGGAGAAGATGAGGCCGCGCAGCGCCTCCTCGAAGCCGCCGGTGTGGGTCATGATCTGGCGCATCGTCAGCGGCTTGCCGTCGCGCTCGGGAATCCTGAAATCCAGGTACTGGTTGACGTCGGCGTCTAGATCGATCCGGCCGGCTTCGACCTGCTGCATCACCGCCGTCCAGGTGAACAGCTTCGACACCGAGCCGGGCCGGAACAGGGTGTGTTCCGGATCGACCGGCGCGCGCGCGGCCAGGTCGGAATAGCCATAGCCCTTCTGCAGCAGGACCCGGCCGTCCTTCACCACCACCACGACCGCGCCGACGATGTCGCCCGAGGCCAGCGCATAGGGCATGTAGCCGTCCAGCCATGCTTCCACGTCGCCGCGCTCGAGCGCCGGCGCGGCGGACGCGGATTGGGTCGCGAGCGGAACGGACTCGGGCGTCGCCGCCGGGACCTGCACGGTCGGGACCGGGCCCTGCGCGGCCGCGAGCGGCACCGTCACCGCGGCCAGCAGGCCGGCAAGGATCATCGACATCGGACGCATCGGCAGCTCTCCCCCGCCCCGTGTATGGGCCATTGTGATCGGACATCGGAGCCGGCCCGCGGATTCTCCGAAAGGCCGCCATATATCCTGATTTGGCAATATTGATCCTAATCGGAGAATTGTCAACGGTGGTCGCCGCCGCCGCGCCGGCGGCTGGGCCTCGCCCCTGCAGCGACTGCGCCGTGCTTTCCTTGCGATGCCGGGAAAAGCGATGATGTGCCTGTACAGGACATAGCCGTCCCAGACCGGCCACGGCAGAGGAGCCAGCAAGAATGAGTCCGCAACACCCCACGATCGGCAGCCTGCTGCGTTCCCTGCGCACGCGCCGGGGCTGGACGCTGAAGCAGATGAGCGAACACTCGGGCATTCCGCTGTCGACGCTGTCCAAGGTCGAGCACGACCGGCTGACCCTGACCTACGACAAGCTGCTGCAGCTGAGCCAGCGGCTGAAGCTGCGCATGTCCGAACTGTTCGCCGAGCAGGACGAGGCGTCCGAGCCGGCGGTGACCGCGCGCCGCAGCATCGGCCGCATCGACGACGCGATCCAGGTCAGCACCCCCAACTACGACTACTACTACCTGTGCCCGGAACTGCGCCGCAAGCGCATGATCCCGGTGCTGACCCGGGTCCGCGCGAAGAGCCTGGAGGAGTTCGGCGCGCTCGTCCACCACTCCGGCGAGGAGTACATCCACGTGCTGGAGGGACGGATCGAGGTGCACACCGAGTTCTACGACCCCGTCGAGCTGTCCGCCGGCCAGGGCGTCTACATCGATTCGAACATGGGCCACGCCTACGTCGCCGCGCGCGGCTGCGACGAGGCGCTGCTGCTGGGCGTGTGCTCCAGCGCGGACGAGCAGCTGCTCGAGTCGCTGATGAACCAGCACGGGACCGGCGCCGCCACCCCGTCTGCCCGCGGCAGGCGCCCCCGGCAGGCCGTCGCGTCGACGCGGACGCCGGCCAGGCCTAAGCGCGCGGCGATCAAGAAGAAGTAGCGTCCCGTGGGGAGGGACGCCGGTCCCGGCGACGGGCGCTTCATTTGACCTGCATCAGCACCGACCTTCGGTTTTCCCTTTTCCCTTCGGGGTGAAGGTATGTGGCTTGCGAGCGCCCGGCGCGCTGCGCCGGGCTGGGGGCGCGAAGCGAGGTGCCCCGCAGGGCGGATGAGGTACGGGGCGAAGTCTCGTGCGGCGCGGCCTCGCCCTGCGCTTTTGAGCAGCTCGCCTTGGAACGAATCCCGCTACCCCGGCGCGCTCACCGTCACCCAGGCGGGAGCGTGATCGCTGGCCTTTTCCCGGAGCCGCACCCATCGATCGACTCCGGCTCCCTCGAGGCCCTTGGCCAGGACCGGGTTCAGCAGCAGATGGTCGATGCGGAGGCCACGATCGCGCTCGGCGTGTTGCCGGAAGTAGTCCCAGAACGTGTAGATCCGTTCCTCGCCGAAGACCTCGCGAAGCGCATCCGTCCACCCCTGGCCCAGCAGCCGCGCGTAGGCCTGCCTGGATTGCGGCTGGATGAGCGCGTCCTTCCGCCAGGACCTGGGGTCGTAGACATCGTCATCGGTGGGGATCACGTTGAAGTCGCCGATCAGGGCCACCGGGTGCGGGAGCCCGACCAGGGTCCTGGCGTGCCTTGCCAGGCGCTCCATCCATTCCAGCTTGTAGTCGAACTTGGGCCCGGGCTGCGGATTGCCGTTGGGCAGGTAGATGGCCGCCACCACGATGCCGTGGACGGCCGCCTCGAGGTAGCGGCTTTGCGTGTCGGCGGCATCGCCGGGCAGCCGCCGCCGGCTCTCGATCGGGACCGTTCCCCGCCCCAGCAGGGCCACGCCGTTCCAGGACGGCTGGCCCTGCCAGACCGCGCCGTAGCCGGCCTTCTCGATCGCCTGCGCGGGGAAAGCCTGGTCGGTGGCCTTGAGTTCCTGGAGGGCCACGACGTCGGGCTTCTCCGCATCGAGCCATTCCAGCAGGTTCGGCAGGCGGGTGTTCACGCCGTTGACGTTGAAGGTGGCCAGCTTGAGGGTCTTCTTGCGCGCCATGGGGCCCGGATCCTTCAGGTGGGGAACAGTCCGGCCTGCAGCGGCGGATAGATCAGGTCCCGGCCGGCGGCCTGCGCCATCGGATTGCCGGGATGCGGCTGCGCCGGCTTCTCGTCCAGGATATGCAGTACCCGAAGGCCGCGGTGCTGCAGAAGGTCCGAGATCAGGCGGCGATGGCACTGCCACCAGAGCGCTTCCGCGCACATGAAGGCGGTGCGCCGGGTCGCCGCGACCGCCAGCGCCCTGCCCAGCCCCAGCGCGAACTCGGCGCTCGCCATGTGGTCGGCGTAGCCCTGGAAGGCCGCGTTGCTCCAACCGCCGTTGGGCGATCCGGGCCGGGCCTTGCGGCGCCCGCCCAGCTCGGGCAACCAGTGGTAGTCCACCGCGCAGCCGGGGAGCGCCCGGGCCATCGCTTCGCTGGCGAACCAGGGATGGCGCCGGGAACCGGGAAAGCGGCGCACGTCCACGAGCGCCTCGATGCGGTGCGCTGCCAGTACGCCGAGGAAGCCGTCCCACGTCCTGGTGGAATGGCCCACCGTCCACACCGTGGCCGGATCATGCGCAGGATCGCCGGCCATTCACCGCCCTCCGGTCGCTTCGGCGCGCCTGCCCGTGCCGCCGGCTTGGCTGCCATGGCCGCGTTTCGACGACGCGGGCTCGGGCCTGTGCGCTGGCGCGCGGTGCCTCACCGGCGGACGGGTCGTTCGAGCGGATACGGCGCTCGCCCACCCGCAGTCGACGATTCCTCCGGTCAGCGCTGGTACTGGATCTGGCATGCCGGGCAATAGAACGTCCTGCGGTTGGTCGTCCCCATGTAGGACTTGGAAATGGCTCCGCCGCAGTCCGGGCAGGTCCGCCGGGTGTGCACCAGCCAGTGCTTGCGCAGCTCGAACCGCTGCTTCCAGGCCAGGAAGTCGAAGCTGTAGGCGCTGGCCTGGGCGATGACCTGGCCCAGCTTCCGCGCCGGAAGATTGCCGACCGGCGTCGCGGGATGGACCCGGGTCCGGAACAGCACCTCGTTCTTGATGATGTTGCCGACGCCGGCAAAGATGTCCTGGTCCAGCAGCGCATCGCACAGGAGCACGGCAGGCCGCGCCTTGAGCTTCTTGCGCGCCAGCGACGGATCCCACGCGGGACTCATCACGTCGGCACGCCAGTCGTACGCGTCGTCGAGCGAGCCCTCGACATACCTGACCGAGCAGGCGTACAGGTTCAGCTCGCCGTTGTCGAACAGCAGGGATACGCGGGCGGGCGTCGGCTTGCGTTCGTCGATGCGCCAGCTGCCGAACATCATCAGGTGCACCCGAAGGCTGAAGCCGCGGAATTCGAGCAGGAAGTGCTTGCCCCAGCTGCGCACGCTCACCACGCGCCGCCCTTCGAGCCGGGACAGATCCAGGCGGCTGTTGCCGGTCGCACGGCGCACGGTCTTGCCGCGGAACCGGGCGGCGGCCTCGCGCAGGATGACGATCGAGGGACCCTCAGGCACGGCCTGCTCCTTCGCCGGGCGCGGCGGCGCCGCGCCGCCGCTTTCGTGGTCGGGCGAAAGGCCCTGCAGTGCGCCGGCGGCCTAGGCGCAGGCCCGATACGGCGATGGCCGCAGGCATCGAGCGGGCGGACATGCCGCAACGACGGCAGTAGCTGCCGTCCTTCGAGCGAACACCGCCGCCATGGCCCGGGCGACAGCCGGAACCAGTGCCGGCCCGGTCCACGTCGCGCATGTTGCCCTGCAGCTCGGACATCGCCACTCCTTCCCGATCGCGGCTACTCTCGGGGAGCCGGCGTTAGCGGCCGGCGAAAACCTGGTCGCCGATCGCGACAAGGCCGACACGCGCTGACCCTCGGCTCACGAAGGCCCGCTTAGGCTGCCCGCATGCGCCGCTTCGCCCAAGCCATCGCCGACGCCGATTCGCTGCCCCCTGGCCTGCCCGGCACGCTGACCTCGGCCATGGCGGAGGCACCGGATCGCTACAACATCGGAAAAGGCAGCCCGGCAGCGGTACTCGCACGCGGGCCTGACGGCGCGCTTGCGCTGGCCGACATGGTCTGGGGACTGGTGCCGCGCTGGTCGAAAGCGCCGAGCACGCCGTACACCACCGTCACCGCGCGCCTGGAGCGCGCGCCCAAGAGCCGCATCTACGCCCAGGCCTGGGAGCAGCGCCCGTGCGTGATCCCCATGACCGGCTACTACAAGTGGGACCGCCAGCGCCGGCCGCCCTGGCCGCTGTTCGTGCAGCGCCAGGACGGCCTGGCCTTGCTGGCCGCCGGCCTCTGGGAGCACTGGGAAAACGGGGACGGGCTGGCGCTGGACAGCTTCAGCGTGCTCACCGCGCCCAATCCGGCCATCCCGGCGCCGCTGACCGCCGACGGGCCGGTCTTCGTGGGCGCCGGGACCGCGCTCGATTGGCTGGCCGGTTCGTTGAGGACCCCCGCAAGCCTGCGCCAGCGCGCCCACACTCCTCCCTTGCTGAGCTACCCCGTCGCCCGCGCCTTCCGCGACCCGGCGCGCGACGACTACACCTTGCTGGAGCCGGTGGTTCCGGGTGAGGACCCTCCACAGGCGCGGCCGTCGGACTGGGACGGCGATGCGATGGATGAGACGGAAGACGGCGACTAGCCGCGGGCGACCGGATCGAGGACATGCCGTCCGCCCGATCAGGCGTGGCTGGCGACAATCATGAAGCTGCCCAGCGCAGCGACCGCCACCAGCGCGACCCGGGTCGTCAGCAGCCGCGTTTCCAGCGTCGGCTTCCTCGACAGGTCGTTGAACGCCAGCACGTAGATCCCCTTCAGCAGCGCCAGCCAGCCGGACAGGCTGGCCAGGCTGCGCCAGTCCGGGGTCCAGGCGTCGTAAAGCAGCACCGACGCCAGCCCCAGCACCAGCGACACGATGCCGTAGGACAGCGAGAAGCCGCGGTCGTCGATCATCGGCAGCTTGAGCTCGCGCAGCCGCGCAGGCCGCAGCAACAGCACCAGCGCGAAGACCAGCGCCAGCCATCCCCAGAAGCGGGCGAGGAACAACGATGTATCCATGCAGGGTCCTCCGGCGGCAGGGGCGCGGCCCTTGTCGTTGCAGGTTGCGCATCAGTGCCGGCGTTCGCGATTCACAGCCGGATTTCGCTGCGGAACACGATCGAGGCATGGCCGCCGATGCGGACCCGCGCCGGCGTTCCGTCCGCATCGACCGCCACCTCGACGCGCACCTCGCCCGGTCTCCCCATCGCTTCGCCCTGCCGCATCCACGCCGCCAGTCCCTGCCCGCGCACAGCGGCCGGCACCAGGCCATGCCTGACCAGGTAGGCGCCGAGCGGCCCGTTCGCATTGCCGGTGACCGGGTCCTCGGCGATGCCGATCGCCGGCGCGAACATGCGCCCGTGCGCCAGGATGCCGACGTCCGGCCGGTCGAGGGTGAACAGGTGGTAGCCGTTGCAGCCGATCCGCCGGCTCAGTTCGTCCAGCGCCTGCAGCCGGGGCCGGACGCGCGCCAGGGTATCGCGGTCGCGCAAGGGGACCATGATCTTGGCGTGGCCGGTGGAGACCGGTTCGATCGGCCCGCGTCCAAGGTCGGACCCGGACAGGCCAAGCGCGTCCAGCAGCGCCGTCATCTCAACCGGCGCCAGGGCGGGACCGAAGCTTGGCCGCTGCTGGTCGATCCACACCCTCAGGTCGCCATCGCCGAGCCGCTCGGTCTGGACGGCCTGCACGCCGGCGCCGGTGAGCTGGCGGGTCGCGGCGCCGCTGGCCAGGCCTTCGCGCGCCCGCACGTAGTGCGCTGCCACGGTCGCGTGCCCGCATACCGGAACTTCCGTGGTCGGGGTGAAGAAGCGGACGTGGACGTCGTGGTCCGTGGCGCGTGGCGCGTGCACGAACGCGGTTTCCGAATTGTTGAGCTCGCGCGCGATCGCCTGCATCTGCCGGCGGTCCAGGCCGTCGGCATCGAGCACCACGCCGGCGGGATTGCCGGCGAACGGCGTGCGGGTGAAGGCATCGACCTGGAAGACCCGATAGCGCTTCATGGCGTCCGCGCCCCGCAGGTCCTGCGGCCCTGCCCCGGCGCCCAGCCAAGCGTGACCCCGGCGGCGGACAGCAGCACCAGCGTTGCGCCCAGGACCTGCACCATGCCCAGCCGATGGCCCAGCAGCAGGAAATCGACCAGGATCGCGACCACCGGATAGATGAAGGACAAGGCGCCGACGCGATGGGTCGGCAGCCGCTGGATCGCGCTGTAGAGCAGCACGCCGACCACGCCGGTGTGCAGCACGCCCATCGTGGCCACGCGCGCCCACTCGGCGCCGTCGGCCGGCAGCGCCTGGCGCAGGGCGAACGGCGCGAACATCAGGCAGCCCACGCACAGCTGCACCAGGACCACCAGCGGCGGCGGCGTCCCGGCGAGCTTCCTGGCGACGATCGCCGCGACCGCGTACAGGAAGGCGGCGCCGAGCGCCAGCGCGATGCCGAGGCCGAAGCCACCGCCCGCCGTGGCGGTGCCCGGGCCCGCGGCGGCGATCAGGACCACTCCGGCAAACGCCGCGGCAAGCCAGGCCAGCGTCGCGGCGGCCGGCCTCTCGCCGAACACGAACGCGCCCATGGCCACCAGCATGAAGGGTTGCGTGTTGTAGACGACCGTGGCGACCGAGATCGATGCGCGCGCAAAGGCCGCGGAGAGCAGCACCCAGTTGAGCACGAACGCCATCCCGCCCAGTGCCGCCAGCCGCACGATCCGCCAGTCCGGCCGCCTTGCCAGCAGGCCCAGCACGCCGCATGCGACCAGCAGCGTCAGCGCGCCGAACAGGCAACGCCAGAACACCAGGCCGGGGATCGGCGGCCGCGAGCTGACCACGAACCAGCCGATGGTCCCGGAGACGGTCATCGCCCCCACCATCTCGAGTGTCCCCAGGGACGTTCTTCGCATGTCCGGCGCCGCCTTGAAGTGGGCCAAAGTATCCCTGCCGGTTCCGCCGGATTACATGGATTTGCAAAGGCAGGCGCGCCTTCCTATCTTTTCTTGCAAGGCATATGCGCGGACATTCCTAACAATGGAAATACTGGATCTGCACGACCGGAAAATCCTCGAGCGCCTGGCGGTCGATGCGCGGATCTCGCTGAAGCAGCTGGCCGGCCATGTCGGCCTGTCCTCGCCCAGCACCTCCGAGCGCCTGCGCAAGCTGGAGGAGCGCGGCGTCATCGAGCGATACGGGGTCGAGCTCAATCCGAAGCTGCTCGGCCACGCGGTGCAGGCGATCGTGCGGATCAGGCCGCTTCCCGGCAGGTCCGGCCTGGTCGGCGAGCTGCTCGCCGACATCGCGCAGGTCGGCGAGTGCGACCGCGTGACCGGCGACGACTGTTTCGTCGCACGCGTATTCGTGACCTCGATCGAGCAACTCGACGAGGTCATGCAGCCGGTCGCCGACCATGCCGAGACCAGCACCGCGATCGTGAAGTCCCAGGTGGTCCGGCGCAGGGCTCCACCTTTGTCCTGAGCCCGGTCCGCCGCCCTGTCCCTGCGGACAGGCCGGGAAGGCGGACGCGGGCGGCCCATCCCCTTGGACACACCGGAGCCAATGGCGGCGCCGGTGCGCCGGCAACCAGGATCCGCGCACGCTCTAGGACACGGCCTGCATCGCTTCAATAGGGCGCCCGCCGCCGCATGCTCTACGTTGACGTGCCTGCTCGACGACGAGGCTCGCGGCTCTTCAGCGACTGGCGTTCACTGGCGGCGTGTTCGCGTTCGGCGGCGAGGTCGCCAAGGCGCAGTCCGCGCCCCGGCGCCCGGATCGTCAGAGCTTGCCCTCGTCCAGGAGCTCACGCGTGCGCTTGAGAGTCGACCGGATCGCGGCCTTGAACCCCTTGTCGCTGTCCATCCACGCTTGCGCGGCCTGTTCCTCGGGGCCATTGGCCACTTTGTCGCGCAGGCCCAGATAGCAATAGAAGCGGAGTTGCAGGTCGCCGTTCCCGTCCTCGAAGAGCTCGTTGATGATCGCGCCCTCGCGCGGGCTCGTCGCCTGGAAGAAGGTGATCTTCGTTTCCGCGTCGAAGGTGATGATCTCGGTGATGTCGTCACCCAGGATGGTCGCCTCGCGCACCAGGTGCGAGGCACTTTCTTCGACGATCTCGCAGCGCGTGCACTCATCGGGCGGGAAGAACCGTTTCGCGTCGCGCGCCTTCTGGACCAGTCCTTCCCATACTTGGGCGCGGGTGAGCCGGGTCTGGCCGGGGGCATTCACCGGCAACGTGGCAGTCGAGTAGATCATGATGGGGTTCCTTGGTTGTGTGGGGTCGAGGTCGGGTCAGGCGGCAGCCGCGATTTCTGCGGCGAAGTCGCGATAGGCGCGCAAGGGACGGCCCAGCAGCTGAGTCAGCCGCTCGACGTCGCCCGCCTCGGGCAGCATGCCGTCGGTGAGGAAGCGCTCGGCCATCTGGCGCATGTCGTAGGCCATCCAGGCCGGCATGAACTGGCGCAGGTTCCGCTCGAAGCCGGCCGTGTCGTCGCCACCGTAGGCGATCGTGCGCTTGAGCGCTTCGGTCCAGATGCCTGCCACTTCGGGGCCGGTCAGGGCGTCCGGGCCGACCAGGTTGATGCGGGTCGGCGCGCTGCCATCGGGCGCCCGCTCGCGGGCCAGCAGTTCGATGGCCGCGATCTCGCCGATGTCGCGCGCATCGATCATGGCCATGCCCTTGCCGCCGATGGGCATGGGATACACGCCATACTCCAGCACCACGTCCTTGATGGTCAGGTCGTTGTCCATGAAATAGGCCGGACGCAGGATGGTGGCGTTGAAGCCCATCTGCTCGATCATGCGCTCCACGCCGAACTTGCCGGCGAAGTGCGGCACGTTCACGTAGCGGTCGCTGTGGATGACCGACAGGTAGACGACCCGCTCGACGCCGGCCTCGCGCGCCACGTTGAGCGTGATGAGCGCCTGGGTGAATTCATCGGCCACCACCGCGTTGAGCAGAAAGAGAGTGGAGATGCCCTGCACGCCCTCGCGCAATGCATCGACGTCGAGCAGGTCGCCCTGGACGACTTCCACCCCGTCCGGCAGGTTGGCCGCGGCTGGATTGCGGACAAGGGCGCGCACCTTGGCGCCCCGCCGGGTGAGTTGCTGGATGACGTGCCGGCCGACATTGCCGGTGGCGCCGGTTACGAGGATGGTCATGGGACTGCTCCGGGTTGGTTGGGAGGCCCCATGTTTGGTGATCCACCGGCGGACCGATAGCCCATATACTTGGACTCCCAGTCTCGCTGATGGAACACATGGACCTGCTGGCCCTGGCTGACTTCAACCTGGTGGCACGCCACGGCGGCTTCGGCCGGGCCGCCAGGGCGGCCGATCGGCCCAAGGCCACGCTGTCGCGGCGGGTAGCGGAGCTGGAGGCCAGCATGGGGGTGCGCCTGTTCGAGCGCGGCTCGCACGCCTTGAAGCTGACCCAAGAGGGCCGGGCCTTGTTCGAGCGCACCGAAGGATTGCTCACCGAGTTGGGCGAAGCCGCCACCGCGATCGCCTCGGGCGGCGAGACGCCCCGCGGCAGGCTGCGCATCAGCGCGCCGTTGCTGTTCTCCCAGACTGCCCTGGGCAAGCTGTCGGCCGAGTTCGCGTTGCGCTACCCGGAAGTGCGCCTGGAAATCACCACCGAGGACCGGGCGGTGGACATGGTGGAAGAGGGATATGACCTGGTGATCCGGGTCAATCCCGATCCCAACGAACATCTGATCGGGCGCGTCCTGCTTCGCGATCGCCTGGTGGCGGTGGCCGGCCCTGATTTGCAAAGGCCGGTGGCGGATGCCCCGGTGCCGGCCGTGGTGCGCGCGTCCGGCAATCAGTCAGGCTGGGACCTGAGGACCCACCAGGGCGACGTGCGCGTATCCATCGACCCGATCCTGCGACTCGCTTCGCTGATCATGATTCGCGATGCGGTGCGCACCGGCATAGGCGCGGCAATGCTTCCCCTGTCGCTGGTGACCGGCGACCTGCATGCCGGGACGCTCGTGCACTGGGGCGATGCGAAGGGCCCGCCGATAGAGATCTGGGCGCTTTACCCTTCGCGCCGCCTGCTGAGTTCGCGCGTCTCGGCCTTCCTGGAATTCCTGAAAGAGGCCTTTCCGCTGGGGCAACCGGAAGAGCTGGCCGCTTACATCAGGGGTTGAGGGCCGTCATCTTGCGGCCCGGACGGCCATCGGCGGTCATCGGCTTGATGTCCGCCTTCGGCCAGGAGCGGCCGCGCCGGTTCGATCCGGTCCCCGGCGACTGTGCGTTTCAAGGCCCGGTCATTCCCCGGCCCCCCTCTTTACGGATCAGGCCGATCCCCTCGTGATAGGTCATGGCATCGAAATCCGGGAATCGGCGCTTGAACTTGCTCGAATCGAACAGGCTGTCCTGTTCATAGCGCGGAAGCAATTCGCGGATCTCCCTCACTTCCGCCGAGAAGATCCCCGCGACGGCAAAGGCCCACTTGCCGATGACCTTGTACGACACGGGCCGGTCGAACGCTTCGCAGGCCATGGCAACGAACTGCCTGTACGTCGGCCGCTCGTCGCAGCAAGGCAGATGCCAGGTCTGTCCGTATGCATCCGGTGCATTCCCGAGGACGGCCAATCCTCGACTCGCGTCGGGAGTCCAGATCAGCGTGCGCAGGGTGTCGTCGCGTACCGGGACGCGCGGCGACTTGCCCGCTTTCAGCTTGTCGGTCACCAGTGCATTGGTGAAGCTCTGGGTCTTGCCCGGGCCATAGAACTCCGGTGCACGACCAATGAGCACCGGAATGTCGCCGCGCGCCATCTCCTCCAGCACCAGGGTGGCCATGTGTGCACGCACCCGGCCCTTGCGTCCGACCGGCGCGAACGGCGTCTCCTCCGTCAGCAGCCGATCGTCCTGCGGGTACATGTAGGTGTTGTCGAAGTAGGCGAACTTCGCGCCCGCCGCCCGGCATGCATCGAGGGCGTTCTTCAGCATCGTGGGGAACTGCTTCTCCCATAGTTCGGTGTCCGGCGGCAGGCCGGCGGTGAAGTAGACGATGCTGCTGCCCTCGACCGCCTTTGCGGTCTGCCCGGCATCGAGCAGGTCGGCCGCCAGGACGGCATCGGTGTCGTTGACCTTGCGCGGATTGCGACTGACCAGCCGCAGGTTGCCGGTGTAGTTGCGTTGCAGCTCGCGCGCCAGTTCCACCGCGATCTGGCCGTTCGCGCCCAATATCGTCTGCATCGTTGTTCCTTGCGTTTCAGCACATGCCCCGCATCCGGCGCGGGGCGTGCTCCTTCGTATCGACCTCGATCATTCCTGCTGCAGGAACGCCAGCAGGTCGGCGTTGACCTGGTCGGCGTGCGTGGTGGGAATGCCGTGCGGGGCGCCCTTGTAGGTGTTGAGCCTGCCGTTCTTCAGCAGCTTTGCCGACAGCACGCCCGAATCCTCGTAGGGCACGATCTGGTCGTCGTCGCCGTGGATCACCAGCACGGGAATGGAGATGCCCTTCAGGTCCCCGGTGAAGTCGGTCTGCGAGAACGCGACGATGCCGTCGTAGTGGGCCTTGGCGCTGCCCATCATGCCTTGGCGCCACCAGTTCCAGATCACCCCTTCCGACGGCTTGGCGCCGGGACGGTTGTATCCATAGAAGGGGCCTGCGGGAACGTCGTGGTAGAACTGCGCACGGTTGGTGGCGACCTGTGCCTGGAAGTCGTCGAAGACCTGCTTGGGCGTACCACCCGGGTTGCCTTCGGTCTTGACCATCAGCGGAGGCACGGCGCTGATGAGCACGGCCTTGGACGCCTTGTCCTGGCCGTGCCGCGCGATGTAGCGCACCACCTGGCCGCCGCCGGTCGAATGCCCGACGTGCATCGCTCCGCGGATGCCGAGCTTCTCGACCACCGCGGCCACGTCGTCGGCGTAGTGGTCCATGTCGTGGCCGTCCCAGACCTGACTGGAGCGGCCGTGGCCGCGGCGGTCGTGCGCGACGACCCGGAAGCCCTTGTTCACGAAGAACGTCATCTGCGCGTCCCAGTCGTCGGAACTGAGCGGCCAGCCGTGGTGGAAATGGATGACCTGGGCATCGCGCGGGCCCCAGTCCTTGTAGAAGATCTCGACGCCGTCTTTCGTCGTTACGTATCCCATTGGCCTTCTCCTGCGCAGTGTGTGGGCGGGCGGTCGTCAATCCCGGGGGGGCGAATTGCCCCGGGGGCGGCTTGCTTGCCGATGGAGCGAGCGGGCGAGACGGCCGGCGTTCGATCCGCAGGCCGGGACAGAGCATGCGCCCTTGGATCGTCGTGCCACTGTATGTTTAAAGTAAACTTTAAGGTCAATGCACTCGGACAACGGCATGAAGATCGGCGAACTGGCGAAATTGACCGGGCTTTCGGCCTCGCGCATCCGCTTCTACGAGAGCGCCGGCCTGCTCCATGCGGTGGCTCGCCAGGCCAACGGCTATCGCGACTACCCGGCCGAGGCCGCCTCGATACTGGAGATCATCGACAGTGCCCAGCGCGCCGGATTCTCGTTGGAACAGATCCGCCACCTGCTGCCGCTCGGCGACGGCGGCTGGGACCACGCCGGGTTGCTGGCGGCGCTCAGGGCCAAGGTCGCCGAGATCGAGCTGTTGATGAAGCGCCTGAAACGGAACAAGGCGCAACTGCTGGTGGCCATCGACAGCATCGAGGCCCGGCCGGACGGCATCGACTGCGCGGACAACCGGATGCGCGTGCTGGATCAGCTGCGCGGCAAGGGCGTGGTGGCATCGCGCCGCAAGTCGGCCCGTGCCACCTGAGGCGACCTTCCCGGCTTGACCTTCAACCATGATTGAACCCTAGCGTGCGCGCTGGGCGATCCGGATTGAAGAGGCTTTCGACGATGGAGCAGGGATTCACGCAAGTCGAGTTCGGCACGCACAAGGTGCTGGTGCCGACCGGCGGGTACTACGACCGGTTCCGGATGAATCCGGACCTGGATGAGGTGGCCCGGGACCCGGCTGCAGGCAACATCGACTTCTTCCGCCGCATCCCGAAGTCGTTGGTGGCGACCCGCGTCGGCCCCGCCTGGTCGCCCAACTTCTACTATCGGACCAGCAGCGTCCAGTTGCTGTTCCTGGCGCCGCACGCACGCTTGCGCGCAGCCCTGCCCGTGCCCCTGGAACCCCTGCGGCCTTTACCGGGTCACGGGCTGGTCGCGCTGACTTTCTTCTCCTACCACGTGTGCGACAACGACCCTTACAACGAGGTCTCCATCGCCATCGTCATACGGCGGCCCGGAGCCCGTGGCGCCCACTCCCTGGAGCTGGCGCGCATGCTGCGGCGACGCGCCTACGTCGCACATGTGCTCGCGCTGCCCGTCGATACCGAGATTGCGCGCATGCGCGGCGTGCACGGGTACCAGTTGCCCAAGTGGCTTGCCGACATCGACCTGGACATCGGGTCGGAGGTACGGGCGCAGATCCGCGCCCGTGATGGCACGCCGGACCTGTCGCTGGAGGCGCCGCTGCCCGGGATGCGCACGGTTGCGCCACAGTCCCGCCTGGGCACGAACACCATGGTCCACCTGCTTGACGGCAAGTGGCACCAGACCACCGTGCAATCGAATACGCTGGCGTTCGCCCGGCAGATGCTGCCGAAGGACGTGACCCTGTCGCGCCGTGGCGGCCCGATGAGCCGATTGCTGGATGGGCTGGGCGCGCGCCTCCTGGTGCACATGGATGTGACGCAAGACGCGCAGTTGGTTTTGAACATGCCTCGCCCGTTGAACACGCTCGCCCCCACCTGATGCCCAGGACAAGGATCCATCGCAATGACCCGACGCATCCTTCATGTCGTCAGCAACGTCGCCCACTACGACGACCCGTCGCATCCGACCGGACTGTGGCTGTCCGAATTGACGCACGCCTACGACCTGTTCGAAGAGAAGGATTTCGAGCAACGGATCATGAGTCCCAAAGGGGGCGCATCGCCGCTGGAACCCCGGGCGCTGAAGTGGCCGCTTCTGGATGCCTCCGCCAGAGCCTGGCTGCGGAACGCGGACAAGATGGCGCTGCTGTCGAACACCGCTCGCCCCGACGAGATCGACCCGGCGGACTTCGACGCGATCTATTTCACCGGCGGGCACGCCGTGATGTGGGACTTCCCGGACAGCGCCGGGCTTCAGCGCATTGCCCGGGAGATCCACGAGCGCGGCGGCATCGTGTCCGCGGTATGCCATGGCTACTGCGGCCTGCTGAACACGACGCTGTCCGATGGCTCGCTGCTGGTCTCCGGGCGCAGGGTCACCGGCTTTTCCTGGCGCGAGGAAGTCCTGGCGGGCGTTGCGAAGGACATGCCGTACAACGCCGAAGAAGAGATGAAACGGCGTGGCGCAAGATACGAGAAGGCGTTCCTGCCGTTCGTCCCGCATGCCGTCGTCGATGGCCGCCTGGTGACCGGCCAGAATCCGGCATCGGCGAAGGCAACGGCAAAGCGGGTGATCGATCTCCTGTGAGCGCTTCGGGCCGGAGGCGACGAGCACCGTCGGCGGCTGCGACCAGCGGATCGTCGTGCACAACTCTCGTCGGGGGCATTAGCGCGCACGGTGCTCATGCGCACAACCATGCCTGAGCGATGAACCACGGCGGACTTCGCAGGCGGATTGAATCCGGGCCGGTCTCAGAGCAGCCCACCCTGGCACAGGTACTTGGTCTGCAGGTACTCGTCCAGGCCGTAGCGCGAACCCTCGCGACCGTAACCGGAGGCCTTGATGCCGCCGAACGGCGCGGCTTCCGACGCCAGCGCGCCCTCGTTGATGCCGACGATGCCCGACTCCAGCGCCGCGGCCACGCGCCAGATCCGCGCCGGATCGCGCGTGTAGAAATATGACGCCAGCCCGTACGGGGTGGCGTTGGCTGCCGCCACGACCTCCTCCTCACCGGCGAAGCGGCTGACCGGCGCGACCGGGCCGAAGGTCTCCTCCTGCGTGCAGGCCATGCCCTCGTGGATGCCGGCCAGCACGGTGGGCTGGAAGAAATTGCCGCCCAGCTGCGGCAGGCGCGTGCCGCCGATCACTACGTGAGCCCCCTGCGCCAGCGCATCGGCGACGTGGCGCTCGATCTTCTCCACCGCGCGGGCGTTGATCATCGGGCCGATCTGCGCCTGCGGGTCGGTGGCCGGCCCGACCTTCAGCGCCGCGACCGCCGCGGCCAGCTTTTCCAGGAACACGTCGTGCACGCCGTCCTGCACGTAGATGCGGTTGGGGCAGACGCAGGTCTGGCCGCCGTTGCGGAACTTGGCGGCGAGCAGCCCGGCTACCGCGGCGTCGAGGTCGGCGTCGTCGAACACGATGAACGGGGCGTTGCCCCCCAGCTCCAGCGACAGCTTCTTCAGCGTGTCGGCCGACTCGCGCGCCAGGTGCCGACCGACCGGAGTGGAACCGGTAAAGGTGAGCTTGCGCACGCGCGCATCGGCCAGCCACACGTCGGCCACCGCCGCGGCGTTGGCGCGCGAAGAGGTGACGAGGTTGAGCACGCCGGCCGGCATCCCGGCACGCTCGGCCAGCCGCACCAGCGCCAGCGCGGTCAGGGGGGTGTCCTCGGCCGGCCTGGCGACCACGGTGCAGCCGGCCGCCAGCGCCGGGGCGATCTTGCGCGCGATCATCGCCGCCGGGAAATTCCACGGTGTGATCGCGGCGATCACACCGACCGGCTCCTTCAGCACCAGCATGCGCCGGCCCGGCGCGGCGGCCGGGATCACGTCGCCGTAGGCGCGCACCGCCTCCTCGGCGAACCATTCGACATAGCTGGCGGCGTAGGCGATCTCGCCGCGCGCCTCGGCCAGCGGCTTGCCCTGCTCG